>JBASJP010000021.1:0-15858 GCA_049655345.1 Moraxellaceae bacterium | reverse complement strand
GCTGGGCTGGATGTTGCTGGGCTCCATTCCCGCCATCATTGCAGGCACCCATCTGTCCTCCCGCATGCCGGATGACGTCATTCGCCCCATTCTGGGCGTCACGCTGGCGGCACTCAGCGTGAAGTTCGTGTTTTACTGAGTTTTTCTTCCGCACAGGGCGACATGACCCTTGTTCTCCCGCCTCAGGCTGACCGTGCGACCGGCACAGCCTGAGCGTTCGCCTCATGGGTATTACTGGCGGATGTGTCCGTCGCCAAGCACCACCCACTTCTGCGAGGTGAGGCCCTCCAGGCCCACTGGACCACGCGCATGGATCTTGTTGGTCGAAATGCCGATCTCGGCACCCAGGCCATATTCGAAGCCGTCGGCAAAACGTGTCGAGGCATTCACCATGACCGAGCTGGAATCCACCTCGTTCAGGAAGCGGCGCGCCTTGGTCACGCTTTCGGTGATGATGGCATCTGAGTGATGTGATCCGTACTTGTTGATGTGGGCGATTGCCTCATCCAGTCCGTCCACCACCTTGATCGCCAGCACCGGGGCCAGATATTCGGTGTACCAGTCGTCTTCTGTCGCGGGTGCCGCATCAATCAGGGCACGTACCTTGTCGCAGCCACGCAGCTCCACGCCCTTCTCGCGATAAAGCGGGGCCAGTGCTTCCAGCGCCGCTTTAGCCACAGGCGCATCCACCAGCAGGGTTTCCATGGTGTTGCAGGTGCCGTAGCGGTGTGTCTTGGCATTGATGGCGACCGGCACGGCCTTGGCCATGTCGGCATCACGCTCGATAAAGGTGTGGCAGTTGCCGTCAAGGTGATAGATCACCGGCACGCGGGCCTCGGTGGAGATGCGCTCGATCAGGCCCTTGCCGCCGCGCGGCACGATCACGTCGACAAACTCGGGCATGGTGATAAGCGCAGACACTGCCGCACGGTCGGTGGTTGCCACGACCTGCACGGCCTCGCGTGGCAGACCGGCCTTTTCCAGCCCCTGCTGGATGCAGGCGGCAATCGCCTTGTTGGAATGAATGGCCTCGGAACCGCCGCGCAGGATGGTGGCGTTGCCGGACTTCAGGCATAGCGCAGCCGCTTCCAGCGTCACGTTCGGGCGGGATTCATAGATGATGCCGATGACGCCCAGCGGCACGCGCATCTTGCCGACCTGGATACCGGTAGGGCGATAGACCAGATCCGTGATGGCGCCGACCGGATCAGCCAGGTCCATCACCTGGCGCAGGCCTTCCAGCATACCGGCAAAGGTTTTCTCGCTGATGGTGAGGCGGTCCAGCATGGCGGCGTCCAGGCCGTTGGCACGACCGGCCTCCACGTCCTGTGCATTGGCCGCCAGAATGGTTGCCTTGGCGGCCACCAGCGCCTCATGGATGGCAGCCAGCGCTGCATTCTTGAGGCCGGTGTTGGCGCGCGCGGTGGCGCGGGAGGCGGCACGGGCGGCAAGGCCCAGGGCCTGCATATAGGCTGAAATGTCGAGAGAGCTGGTCACGTTGGCAATTCCGGATAACGGCAGTAATGTGCAGAGTATACGGTGCTCCGGCTGTCTGCGGCAGACTGCCGTCCGGAGATGCGCTGTTACCTGCCTGCTACGCAAATGACAGTGGCCAGTGATAGGATCGGCTTCAATAAGAAAAAGCGTATCTGCCTTGGCCCTGCTGAAGGCAATACAGCCCGTGCCCGGGCATCAAGACCAACAATAATGGCCGGAATGGCCAACAGGGGCCCCCATGTCCGTAGTCTATGAGGCCTACAACCGCTCTTCGCTGAAGCAGCCGCCCAAGACTGACTTCATCGGCAAGTGGCGCGTTGAGTATCTGGCCTTCAGCGCGCCCGAGAATGCCCACAAGGTGCCGCTCATTGTGCTGGGTGGTGCCTTCCAGAATTTCAATTCCTACAAGTATTGCGTCGAGCGCATCCTGCAGGAAGTTCCCGTCATCCTCGTGGACCTGCCGTCACTGGGTAACAACGACCAGCTGGCGCCGCAGCTTGGCATGGAGGATCTGGCCGATCTGCTGTTCCTCTGGACCGAGAAGATGGCGCTGAAAAAGGTCTCCCTGATGGGGCTGTCGCTGGGTTCCGTGCTGGCGTCGACCTATGCCTACAAGCAGCCGCAGGTCATGCACAAGCTGATCGTCACCGGTATTCTGGTGCGCCCGCGCAAGTCCTGGCGCATGTTGCTGGAAGAGTCGGTAAAGGTGCTGGATGAACAGCGTCTTGATGAGTTTGGTCAGGCCGTTGTGCTGTACCTGATCAATCATGCGCGCCTCAAGGAAACGGAAGTTACCGACATCACGCGCAAGCTGTTCCACCGGCAGATGCGCAGCTTTCATGAAAACGAGCAGCAGCGTTATCGCATCAATGCCAAGCGCCTGATGGAAGTGGAATCCATTCTGGGCTATCCGGAATGCGACACCCTGGTGTCCACCGGTGAGTTCGACAGTTTTACCCTGCCTTGGGAAAATGCCCAGTTTGCCTCGCGTTGCCCGAATGCGGTGTTTGCGCTGATCAAGGGTGCGGATCACGTTGCCCAGTTGGAAAAGCGTGACGAGTCCGTGAACATGTTTGCCACCTACCTGAGCGATGGTGACCTGCATGCGGTGCAGGGCATCGAGGTGCTGACAAAACAGCAGTGCGAAACCATGGAGCGCCGTGGCGAGCCCCGCTTTGTTCCCAATAACCCGAATGCCAATGTGATCAGCTTTTCCCAGGTTGATGGCTCAATTGCCGTCGACATGAAAGTGAAAATCCGTGACATGAGTTTTTTTGGCTGTGTGCTGGAGTATGAGCACATGGATTTTCCGCTGGAAAAACATGCCCGCGACCTGATCCTGTGCCCGGAAGGCACTGCACTGCGTATTGAAATGCTGGTGTTCGAGCAGCATGACAACACCATGCGTTGCCTGTTCAAGCACGGTAACTTTGTGATTGCCGAAGAGTTGAAGGCCTTGCTGGATGATCAGCTTTTTTTCAGGCAACCCGCTGATCAGGAGCTGAGCAGCGGGCGCCGGAAAATTGTCGCGCTGTATCATGAGCAGGCGTCCTGAAACCCCGCTGCAATAAAAGACTGCCCGAATGAAAAAGCCCGCGATGAAGCGGGCTTTTTCATGGGGAATTTCCAGGGTCAGGCTTGCGCCAGGATCACCCGTACAATCGCACCGCCGCGTGCCGCCGGTGCGCCTGTTTTTTCATGATCCGGGTTGAATACGGTGGTTTGTGCAAACCCCTGCGCCAGAAAGTGTGACTGCATGGAGCGGTCGCTGCTGAAGTGCAGCATGAAGCGGCTGCGCGATGCCGTGCGCAACAGCTGGTTGGATGCCTTGATGATGCCGGCAAAGCGGTGGCCTTCCACCTCCGGATAGACATCCGTCAGGTAGATGCCCAGCGGAAAGCCCTTGAGCAGCGTTGCCAGGCGTTGCCACATCGTGCTGATGGTGGCCAGTTCAAAATAGTTCACCAGACCTTCCGTGATGACGACCAGCGGGCGGGCAGGGTTGCACTCGCGGGCAATCACGGCCTCCAGGCTGTCGGTCGTGCCAAGGTCAAGAATGTTGCAGGTGATCACGCGATGACGCGAACTCAGCGAGCCAAGGCCGGTGAGCAGCGGCCTTTTGCGCGCCACCATGCCGGGCAGGTCGGTTTCGATGTAGGTAATGCCGGCGTGCTTCTGTGTAAAGCGGTGACCACGGGGTGACAGGCCGCAGGCCAGTTCGACAATTTGCAGGTCCGGATGTTTGGCAATCAGCGCATCCAGTTCGCGGTCAATCAGGTAGTGCCGTTGCAGCAGCGTGGTCTTGATGTCGGTGCCAAGCAGGCGACGGGCGGCACACTCGAACGGGCGTAGCAGGGTGTAGTAGGTGTGGCCTTGTGTCGTCACAAAGCTTTTGCCCGAGAGGCCGTAACGGTGCCAGACATAACCGGTGTAGTGCGCGGTGAAGGAGATGCTGGAGGTGTCGTTGTTGTTCTTCATCGGGAGGGGTCATCAGTGCCGCGAGTGAGGCCCGATGATGCCGGCTGGGCGTTGCCATCGCAACTGCCGGATAGTGTTTCAGGGAGTGCTGCCGGATGGTACTGCCACGATGCTACGGTCACGATAGTACTGTCACGATGTACTGCCAGGACGGTGCCGAAGCGATTTATGCGGCCCTTGAAAAGCGAAGCCCCGGTTCCTGTTGAGGGTTCCGGGGCTTGCGGGCATAGCTGCCTTTGCCTTTTTTCGCCTTTTCCTGGCGGGTTCGAAACAGCGGGTCGAAGACCAGCGACTTCGCACTGCGGTGCTTTTTGTTAAGTGCATTGCTCATGAGTGTCTCCGGTGAGCGGGTGTCTGACGGAGCGAATCATGGGGCAACACCCACCGGCTGTTAATAGCGGTTCCGTAACAGGTGATAAACGGTCCTTGCAGGGGATGATCCGGAGACTCGGGGCTCAGGGATGCGGCCCAAGGGACGGAGCGCTCAGGGACGGGGTGCGTAGAGCTGCCGCAGCCGCTTCAGGCGGGCGGGCAGGTGCAGCAGGTTGAGGATGCCGGTGGCCGTGAGCACGATGATGACTTCACGGGTTTCCAGCAGGGGGTGCAGCACGGCGGCATCACCCAACCAGCCCCACAGGCCGATGGCCAGGGCAGTGTTGCCCAGCGTGTCCAGAATAAGGTCGCGGCGAATTTGCTGGCGCAATGCCAGCAGTGCCTCGGGTGTCTGCGGGTTTTGCTGGTTCTGCATCAGACAGGCCCGGCAAACAGCGGGCGACCAGCGAGCGCCAGGGTAAGCCGCAGCAGTACATCCCAGGCCTGCTCCATGCTTTGCCCCTTGATGGCCTGATCAGCCGCCAGCACTTCGCTGACCAGCAGGCGCGCCAGCCGGGGTGAGGTGCGTTGCACCGCTTTCTGGAACAGCGGCTGGCGTTTTTGCCAGATGCCGTTCTGTTGCAACAGGCTGTTGAATGGCTGGCCGCCATCGACACCTTCCCGCAGCGAGGCAAGGGTGCGGGCATCCTTGCCGATGGCCCACAGCACGACGGACTCTGCCTGCCCCTCTGCCCGCAGACCGGCCAGCATGCGCGCGGCGCGTTCGGCATCGCCGGAGAGGGCACAGTCCGCCAGGTCGTAAACGTTGTAACGGGCACAGTCGCCCACGGCATTGCGGATGATGTCGGTGGTCAGCACGCCATTGTCGGCAAGCAGGCGCAGTTTCTCGATCTCCTGCTGCGCCGCCAGCAGATTACCTTCGACGCGTTCGCGCAGCAGGGTGAATGCTTCTGCATCTTCGGTGCGCAAACCAGCCTGTTGCAGACGTGATGACAACCAGTCCGGCAGGGTCTGTGCATCAATCACCGGCAGTTGCAGTGAAACACCTGCATTGTCACAGGCCACAAACCATTTGGCTTTTTGCGCGGTACCATCCAGTTTGGGCAGGATGAGCAGCAGCAGGGTGTCGGGTGCGGGATTGGCGGCGTATTTTTCCAGCGTGCTGGCAGCGGTGGTGTCCGGTTTGCCACTGAAGCGCACTTCCACAATCTTGCGATCACCGAACAGCGATAGGTTGTTCACGCTGGCCAGAAGTTCATTCCAGTCCATGCCGCGCTCGGCATGATGGACTTCGCGTTCGGTAAAGTTCTGTGCCCGGGCGGCGCGGCGCAGCAGGTCGGCCGCTTCCTGTTGCAGCAGGATCTCGTCACCGTGCAGCACATAGATGCCTGCGAGTGGGTCCCTGGCGTGGCGGCCGAGCTGATCCCAGCGCAGTTTCATGGCGCGGGTGCTGACATGGCTGGTGTTGCAGGAGCTTTGGCCGGGCTGCTGGCTGGCGTCGTCGCGGCTTCAGCGGCCGGGGTGCCGGCAGCAGGGGTGTAGGAGCGCATCTGGCGGACGATCTGGTTGGCAATGTCCTGCCGCATTTCCTGCACCAGCGTTTCTTCTTCCGTGCTCTTGCCCACGATATTGGTGCTGTCGTACTGGTAGCCACGACGCAGGATCAGTTTCTGTACCGGGCCTTCGGTTTTTGCATCCAGCTGGCTGATCCGGTAGTCAACGGCATACAGCAGGGTGTATTCGGCGGCCTTGGCGCTGCTGTCGACGGTGGCGGTCTGCTTGGTGAGCACTTCACGTGTCACCTCCAGTTGTGTATCGCCACCATCAGTACTGACGCCGGAGCGCTTCAGCATGAGCTCCAGCTCTTTCTTCAGTGCGCCACTCTGATCGGGAACAATCAGGGTGACGGACGTCAGGCCGGCCGGCATTTCGTAATTGCCGCGCAGGTGAAACCCGCAAGCACTCAGCAGCAGGCCCGTTGCGGTCAGCAGGATCGCAAGCCGTGTGCCGGATGTCGCTGCTTTCGTGCGAGTGGTAATGCGAGAGTCCATGCGTTTCCTGCCCCTGTTCCTGTTCCTGTTCCTGTCAGACCACCACGTTAACCAGTTTGCCTTTTACCACAATCACTTTTTTCGCCGGCTTGCCTTCCATGAAGCGCTGGACGTCGGCATTGGCCAGTGCAGTGCTTTCAACAACGGCATTGTCGGCGTCGGCGGCGACGGTAATGCGGCCACGCAGCTTGCCGTTCACCTGCACCACCAGTTCGATCTCGCTCTGCACGAGGGCGCTGTTGTCATGCTGTGGCCAGGTTTCACTGTCGAGGGCTTTCATGGTGCGGCCCAGCAGCTGTCCGAGGCGTGGCGACAGGTCCTGCCACAGGGCATGACCGATATGCGGGGTGATTGGGTAGAGCAGCTTGATCAGCACATCCATCACGTCAGCGGTAGCGGTGAGGAACTGGCGGTTGATGCCGGCCTTTGCTACCTCCTCGGCATCCGCCGGCAGATCAAATTCGAACTTTTCGCTTTCCAGCAGGTTCAGCAGCTTCATGCCGGCCGACACTACCGTGTTGAACTGGTTGCGCCCGTAGTCAATGTTGGCCTGCTTGAGGATTGTGTGCAGATCGAAGCGGATGGCCTGCAGCTTCTTGTCGTTGCTGGCGACGGCAACCGGGGCGCTGGCGACCTGTTGCAGGGCGGCATCGGTACGCATGGCAAAGGTGGCCGCAAACTTCCACAGACGACGCAGGAAACGGCTGGCGCCTTCAACACCGGAATCGCTCCATTCCAGCGAGGCATCGGGCGGTGCGGCAAACATCATGAACAGGCGCGCGGTATCGGCACCGTATTCTCGGATGATGTATTCCGGGTCGACACCGTTGTTCTTCGATTTGGACATCTTTTCCATGCCGCCGTGCAGCACGGGCAGCCCGTCGCTCTTCAGCGTGACGGTCGTCATGCGGCCCTTGTCGTCACGGACGATGTCGACGTCGGCCGGGTTGATCCAGTCCTTGCCGCCGTTATCGAGCTCGCGATAGAAGGTGTCCGCCACCACCATGCCCTGGGTGAGCAGTTTCTTGAACGGTTCGTCGCCTTGCACCAGGCCTTCGTCACGCATCAGCTTGTGGAAGAAGCGGGCGTAGAGCAGGTGGAGAATGGCATGCTCGATGCCGCCGATGTACTGGTCAACCGGCAGCCAGTATTTGGCGGCGTTCTTGTCGACCATGCCGGCGGTGGATTGCGGCGATGCATAGCGGGCGTAATACCAGGACGATTCCACAAAGGTGTCCATGGTGTCGGTTTCACGCTTGGCCGCGCCACCGCATTTCGGGCAGCTGCATTCGTAGAAGGACGGCATGCGCGCGAGCGGGGAACCGGCGCCATCCGGCACCACGTCTTCCGGCAGCACCACGGGCAGGTCTTTTTCCGGCACGGGTACATCGCCGCACGTCGCGCAGTGAATGATCGGAATCGGGCAGCCCCAGTAACGCTGACGGGAAATGCCCCAGTCGCGCAGACGGAACTGCACGCGGGACTGGCCAAGGTTTTTTGCCTTCAGCGCGGCTTCCATTTTTTCGAAGGCGCCATCGAAGTCGAGACCGGAGAATTCACCGGAGTTGAACAGGATGCCGGTGTCGGTGAATGCCGCCGTCAGTGGCTGTGCGAGTTCGCCATCTGCCGGCTTGATCACGGCAGTGATGGGCAGCGAATACTTCTGCGCAAATTCAAAATCACGCTCGTCATGCGCCGGTACGGCCATCACGGCGCCTTCGCCGTAACCCATCAGCACATAGTTGGCGACCCAGACCGGTACTTCTTCATTGGTGAAGGGGTGGCGCACGGTAAGGCCCGTGGGCATGCCTTTCTTTTCCTGCGTGGCGAGGTCGGCCTCGGCCACGGAGCCGCTCTTGCACTCGGCAATGAAGGCCTGCAGGGCAGGGTTGTTTGCGGCCGCTTTTGTTGCCAGCGCATGCTCGGCGGCGACGGCAACGTAGGTCACGCCCATCAGCGTGTCGGGGCGCGTGGTGAATACCTTCAGTACGCCCTGATTTTCCGCTGTATCGCCGTAGGGAAAGCCGACTTCCATGCCGCGCGACTTGCCAATCCAGTTGCGCTGCATGGTACGCACCTGCTCCGGCCAGCCATCCAGCTGGTCGAGGTCGTTGAGCAGTTCTTCGGCGTATTTGGTGATGCCGAAGTAGTACATGGGAATTTCGCGTTTCTCGACCACGGCACCGGAGCGCCAGCCCTTGCCGTCGATCACCTGTTCGTTCGCGAGCACGGTCTGGTCGACCGGGTCCCAGTTCACCACGCCGGACTTCTTGTAGATCACGCCTTTTTCAAACAGACGGGTGAATAGCCACTGCTCCCAGCGGTAGTAATCCGGCTTGCAGGTGGTGACTTCGCGCGACCAGTCGATGGCGAGGCCCAGCGATTTCAGCTGGCCCTTCATGTAGTCGATGTTGGAATACGTCCACGCCGCCGGTGCCACCTTGTTCTTCATTGCCGCATTTTCTGCCGGCAGACCGAACGCATCCCAGCCCATGGGCTGCAGCACATTCTTGCCCTGCATGCGCTGGAAGCGCGCAATCACGTCACCGATGGTGTAATTGCGCACATGGCCCATGTGCAGCTTGCCGCTGGGATAGGGAAACATGGACAGGCAGTAGAATTTTTCCTGTCCTTCCTTCTCGGTCGCAGTGAATGCGCCGGATTGTTCCCATTCGGTCTGGGCGGCGGGCTCTATGTCCTGGGG
This sequence comes from Moraxellaceae bacterium, assembly GCA_049655345.1. GTDB lineage: Bacteria > Pseudomonadota > Gammaproteobacteria > Pseudomonadales > Moraxellaceae > UBA2031. The sequence goes on along the minus strand of JBASJP010000021.1, from coordinate 6,795 downwards.
GCGGTATTGTTCATGCATGGCGCGATCGGGGCCTTGGGGCAAAGGTTGAAAGAGCAACGGGTGAAAATACAAAAAATCGTGGAAAATCAAAGGGGCATAGCATAGCGTAGACGCCTCTCCCAGACCATCGCCGGCCATGACCTTCATCGCCTTTCTTCGTGCCTGTCTTTCACCCCCCGGCCTGCAGATCCTGCTGGTATTGGCGGGGCTGTGGGCGCTGCGCCGCCAGCGGCGGGTCTGGGGACGATCCCTGATCGTGCTGGGGCTTGGCAGTCTTTACCTGATGGCCACGCCGCAGGGTGCCGCCTGGCTGTTGCAGGGACTGGAGCGCTATCCGGGCATTGCCGAGCCGGCGCGGCTGCGGGCCGATGGCTGGCAGGCCATAGTGGTCATTGGCGGTGGGCGGGATCATGCCGCGCCAGAGTATGATCGCCGCGATGTGCCTAATTACTGGACCGCGAGCCGCCTGCGCTATGCGGCGTTCCTCTATCGCCAGACCGGACTGCCTGTTGCCGTGAGCGGCGGGGTACGTCCCGGTGAGGTGGAGCCGGAGGCCAGACTGATGCATTACAGCCTGGTCCACGACCATGTGGCCAATGTCTACTGGCTGGAGGAGCGCAGCGCCACCACCTGGGACAATGCGGTGAATACCCGTGCCTTGCTCAAGCCTCTGGGTATTGATCGCATCGTGCTGGTGACACAGGCGGCGCACATGTGGCGTGCCCGGGACATGTTTGAACATGCCGGTTTTGTCGTGAAGGCGGGACCGGTGGATTTTGAAACGGATGCAGCCCGCTTGCCGCTGTTGTTGCGTTTTGCCCCCCGGGCCGAGCGACTGATGGCGTCGGCACAGGCCTGTCACGAGTATCTCGGCTTGGTCTGGTATCGCCTGCGCATGTTGTTTGATTGATGTTTTCTATTGATGCTTTCTGATGTGAGTTGATGATGGATCTGGATTCCCTGTTTCCGGCGGGCATGGCCCATTACCTGGCCGGTGGCGTGCTGATTGGTCTGGCGGTGTCGTTCATTTTTGTGAGTACCGGCATTGTGGCCGGCATGAGTTCGTTTTTCAGCACGACACTCTCGTATGTGTCGAAGCAGCCGTTTTTTCAGCAGGCCCGCTTCATTGAAACCCGTGGCTGGCGTCTGGTGCTGGCTGCGGGGCTGGTGCTGGGGGCGTTGCTGTGTGCCTTGCTGGTGCCGGAACGTTTTGTGGTGACAAGCGTTGCGCCATGGCAGCTTGCCCTTGGTGGACTGATCGCCGGTTTTGGGGCGCGTTACAGCAACGGCTGCACCTCAGGCCACGGCATTTGCGGCATGGCCTCGCTACAGTGGGTGTCACTGGCGGCAGTGCTAACGTTCATGGCGACGGCTTTCGTGACGGCCAATGCCGTGCTGTGGCTGGGAGGCAAATGATGAATGCATTCTTTTATCTGGCCGTGCTGATCGGCGGTGCGCTGTTTGGTGCAGGGCTCACGCTGGCGACAATGATCCAGCCAGAGGTCGTGCTGGCCTTCCTGCGCTTTCAGGACTGGGGACTGATGCTGGTGCTGGGCAGTGCGGTGATGATCACTCTGGTGGTCTACCAGCTGGTGCCCCGCGTCATGAAAAAACCGCTGTTTGCTGAAGGCTTTGGCAAACATGCCCTGTTTGGTTCGCGCCAGACATTGATTGGTGCCGCCATTTTTGGAGTGGGCTGGGGCCTCTCGGGCGTGTGCCCAGGCCCCGCAATTGCCGGGCTGGGAACGGGCAACTGGCCGTTGCTGTATACGCTGGCAGGGTTGTTTGCGGGCGCGTGGTTGCAGGGCTGGTGGGCGTCGCGCTCACGCTGATCCCGTTTGTTCGTGGTTCTGCCTCAGTTCAGCTGGCGCATGACCCTGCCTGCCAGAAAAGCCGTGCGGTAATGTACATCCTGTCCGGACTGGTGCAGGGCTTTGGCGGTCCAGTTGTTACAGTTGCGGAACAGGTGGTAACGCCCGTGAGCGCTGTAGTAGCGGAAACCCGACGGCTCTTTCCGGACCAGTGACGGCTGCCCTTGCCGGTCAAATGCAATGCTGGCGGTTATAAAAGTCATCAGTTTTTTCAGTTCACCATCACTGATACGAAGCGGGACAAGAGCCTTGCCGGCCTGCTCCGGTTTCTTGAAGTTTGCTACTTCAACGACAGATGGCGTGGGCAGGAAAAGTGCCTTTGCCATCAGGCCCATCGTCTTTCGTTCGGCACCGTAATAGTCACGGTCACCCCAACCAAGGCGGATATAACCGCGCGTGCCGGTGATATCCTGCATCATCGGTGCATGCGTCACGATATCCTCGGCGGACAGCACCAGTGCAGTATGGTAGCCCTCACGTTCTACCCAGACAGTTGCTGCGTTAGCGATGGATTTCGTGCACAGTATCATGAAAATAATCAGATTTTTCATGTGCTCTCCGCATTGTCATGATTGATGAAGCGTCGTTTCATTTTTTGCGGCATCAGCGGACAGGTATCCTCTGGTTGACTGAAGAATTTCAGGCGATGACGCCCGATCATTTGATAGCCAAAGTCTCGTAGAGGTTTTGGAGTGCAGGCAAGGAGGATTGCCGCCAAAATCCACATGCCACCCAATGAACGCAGCAGATAAATCACTGCATCACTGCGGATAAGTACTTTGTTGTGTGAGGTCAGGATTACAAACGTATCAGGCAGTGTGTTGCGTACTTCCTCCGCAATGGCTGAACGGAAAGCGGCGCTGTCGAGCGGGGCGAAGCGGAAGGCTTCGCCTGAATCTTCTGCCAGTACAAAACGGACAACGCGGTGACACAGGCCGCAGTTCCCGTCGTAAAAAACATGACCTCCATTTTCCTTGCGATTAACCAGCCACTCCGGATCAAACGTGAACAGGTGAAACAGGATCATTGCGATGGTGAGGTCGGGGAAGTTGAGCAGGAAAAGGAAGCCGAATTGCACCATCAGCATGCCCAGCCACAGCCAGGGGCGCAGGCAACGAATGAGCAGGAGCGGGGCGTAGAGCAGTTCGACGTAAAGAATGAACCAGGTGATGCCGCTGAGGATGCCTGCCGGTAATTGCAGGAACATGTCTCGCAGGAACCAGTCACGGGCCAAAGGATTTTCAAGGACATAAGCGAGGGTTTGCCCTTCTACCCAGGAGGGGCTCAGTAGCTTGGTGTAACCGCTATAGCTATAGGAGATACCCAGAACCACGGTGCCTGCAATGAAAATTGCGCGTGGCATGAACCATTCCCCGGCTGGGTTTTCGCGATCACGGCTTGCGAGCGAACCATATGGCCTGCCGGGAATTAAAAGATGCGCCAGCAGCATCCAGCCGACATAGGGCAGGGCCGGGTTGGCGATCAGTGGGTTGCGCGTGAACAGGCATGCCAGTACGTACCACATCCATACGGCAGCCAGTTTGTCGCGCCAGCCGATCATGAAGGCCACGGCCGCTATCACGGCAGACAACAGCAGGACATCCAGGGCGAGTGGGCTGTCGGTCAGGCGCAACAGGCTGGGAAAGAGGTTCAGCAGCGGGCTCGCCTCTGCATCAGGGAGCATGCCATGGTACGAGAATAGCTCTGCCGCCCACGGTAACAGGTGTGCAAAGTGGACCAACAGATAGCTGCCGAAAAGCACACGAAAGAGGCTGTACTGGCCTCCAGTCCATCCGGTTTTTTTCATGATGCATTGACCTTTTTGCAAGCAATATCAAACGTAAGCTGCCAGCCGCTGTTGGCGCTGCGCTGTTCGCGAGGCTGCAGCGTCATGGTGACAGGCCCCTGGACATGGGCTGGGTCAATACCGATTTCCCTGAGCACAGGGGCGTGACCGCACAGTGCGTAATGACTTGCTTGCTCAAACATTGGACGGGTAACCGGACTGGCAGAAAGTACAGGTCCGTAAGAGAGCGCGGCACCATAGGCATTACGTCTGTTGTAGGGCCCCTTGAGGCGACCGTAAGTCTCTGGTGTCAGTTCTACTTGCCTTGGATGTCCTGCAGTGTCTGTCCAGCTGACGAAAAAGCGGGAAGAGAAGGTTTCAAAGCCCTGATGTGCGGTGAAGACCCGGGGGGCTGGTGAGGCATGGCTGGCCGCACCCAAAGCCTTCATTGGCGTGTTACCCAACAGGTCTCCGGCCATTTGCAGGCAGCCGAGTCCGGTCAGCAACACGGCGCCAGTGGTAGTCAGGGCCGGATTCATGACAGGGCCTCCTTGCGGGCTTTCGCTGCTTCACGGTGGATGTCATGCCCCATCAGCATGGGAAGTAGTTTTGTTTCGCAGGTGTTGTCGAATCCGCACTTCTCCGGTTGGTGGCGCGGATTTTCGAAGGTGCCAAACAGCATGTCCCACAGGGGCAGGTCGCTGTAGTTGTTGCGGTGGTAGCCCGCATGATGATGAATGCAATGGCTTTCCGGGCGCTGGAAGAAAAAGCCGAGCCAGTAAGGCGTGCGGACATTCCAGTGATAAAACAGTTCGGCAATGCCGGTGACAAGAACGACAGTGGTGACGGCGGGCACTGACAGGCCCAGTACAACGTAAAGCAGGAACGAAGACAGGAAGCCGTTGCACAGGATCTCCAACGGGTGCTTGTAAAAGCTGGTGATGATCTCGATACGGGCAGGGCTGTGATGCAGCTGGTGGAACCAGCGCCACAGGACGGGGATTTCGTGACGGGCACGATGCCACCAGTAGTACACAAAGGTGATTAAAAGATAGCCGCAGGTGATTTGCACAGGCAGGGACCAGTGCATGCCAGGTGTCAGGGAGTGACCAGGGAGCCAGCGATCCCAGGTCAGGGTACCGATCAGTACACTGATCGCCTGCATCAGGTTCAGAAACGTGGCCCGATACCACCAGCCCTGACGTTTTTCGAAGTGACGACCTGGCCGCCAGCGCTCAATGGCCATCATCGTCAGTCCAAACAACAGGACAATCATTACCGTACTCATTGGCTTGCTCCATGCTTTGTATGGGGCAATTGAGCAATCAGGTATTGATATGAGCAACTAATAAATAGAAAGTAGCCTTATCCTGTCTATGTGGTATTGCTGGGTAATACTTTATGTCACAAACCATCGTATTGTTGGACACGCTTAAACGTGAGTTGCGTCGTCAGGGCCGTACTTACGCCGAGGCTGCCGGAGTGTTGGGGCTGTCCGAGGCCAGTGTCAAAAGGCTGTTTTCCGAGCAGAGCTTTTCCCTGGATAGGCTAGAAAAGCTTTGCGAGTGGCTGGGCATGGAAATATCAGACCTGGTTCAACTGATGGAGAGCAACCTGCAGCGAATTTCACAGCTGACCGAGGAGCAAGAGCGCGAGTTGGTGAGTGATGCCAGCCTGCTGCTAATGGCGCACTCACTGCTCAATCGCTGGAGCTTTGAAGAGGTGACGTCCACCTATCGCATCAGTGAGATTGAGGGTATTCGTCTACTGGCCCGGCTGGATCGTATGGGCGTGATTCAGATGCTGCCGAACAATCGCGCCAAGCTGCTCATTTCGCGCAATTTTCACTGGCGCCCCAATGGCCCCATCCAGACTTTCTTTGAAAAGCACGTGCAAAACGAGTTTTTTCTTTCCCGGTTCAACGGGCCCGGTGAGATCCGGCTGTTTTTGACAGGCATGCTATCCCGTCGCTCCAATGAGGAGATTCGGCGTCGCCTGGAAAAGCTCGCCATGGAGTTCAATATGCTGCACCAGGAGGACGAGGCATTGCCTCTGGAGCAGCGCTTCGGAACCAGCATGGTGCTGGCGATGCGGCCCTGGGAAGTTCAGGTATTCGATACCCTGCGGCGGGTGCCGAATACCAAGAAATTTTCCTGATGAGCGAATCAGCCAACCTCGTTGCGCAGGGCTTCGTCCAGTGTGCGCGAGCGGAACTTGAAGCGGGCTTCCAGCAGTCGTGAGGGCACTACGCGCTGGCTTCCCAGCAGTAGTGCACTCATTTCACCCATGGCGAGCTTGAGTATCGACACAGGAATGTGCAGGAAGGCAGGACGTCCCAGCGCCTGTGCAAGCGTGCTGGTGAACTCGGCATTGGTCACAGGCTTGGGGGCAGTGGCGTTGTAGATGCCGGACTGGTTTTCGTCGGTCAGCATGAAGCGCACGATCTCCAGAAAATCGCCCAGTGCAATCCACGAGAACCATTGTTCGCCACTTCCCAGCCGGGCACCAAGCCCCAGACCGAAGACCGGCAACATGCGCTTGAGCATGCCGCCACTTTTGCCCAGAACTACGCCGGTGCGCAGTATGCACAGCCGTATGCCCAGGGACTCTGCTTTGCGTGCCGCCAGCTCCCAGTCGTTGCAAAGGGTATGCATGTACTCGTCATGAAACGAGGAGCTTTCCTCCAGTACGGTGTCGCCCTGATCGCCATACCAGCCGATTGCCGAGCCGGAAATCATGACTGACGGCTGTTGTGTGCGCCGCTTGAGGACGTTTATCAGCTCTTCAGTGAGCGAGATGCGGCTGGTGTGCAGTTGCTGCTTGCGCGCCGCACTCCAGGGGCGGTCGGCGATGCCTTCACCAGCGAGGTTGATGACGGCATCCAGCGGCCAGTCTTCACTGAACTCGGTGAGTGAGCGGATGGCGCGTACCTTGCCGCCATAGGCATGTACCACCTTTTCAGGTTGACGGGTAAGTACTGTCAGGCTGTGGCCTTCCATCAGAAGCTGTGGGCAAAGGGCGCTGCCAATAAAGCCGGTACCACCCGTGATCAGAATCTGCATGACAGTCCTTGCAAGCGTGAATATGCCCGGAGTGTAAGCGCAACGGCGCGTGCTCCGGAAGCGGACGAAAACCGCA
>JBASJP010000020.1:0-2472 GCA_049655345.1 Moraxellaceae bacterium | reverse complement strand
ACTCTGATCGGCTTACGCAAGGTAATCGGGCAGGAGCGTTATCAGCGTGCCCGCCTGAGCCAGATCCGCGAGCTGCAGGAGTAGCGTGCTGTCAGGGGAGCTACGGTTTTCGTGGCGACTTTGCATGAAGACCAGATACAAAAACGCCGGCAGAAGCCGGCGTTTTTGTATCTTGATGACTGGTGTGATCAGGCAACCTGTACGGGAATGGCGTTGGCGCTGTGGCTGACCGTGTTGTCGGCGTTGCAGTACACCAGGCGAGGCTTGAAGTTGATCAGCTCGGCGGCGGCGTAATTGGCATAGGTGCAGATGATCAGGATGTCGTTGACGCCGGCCTTGTGGGCAGCAGCACCATTGACCGAGATCATGCGTGATCCTTCTTCGGCACGAATGGCATAGGTGGTGAAGCGTTCGCCATTGGTGACGTTGTAGATCTGGATCTGTTCGTATTCCAGGATGCCGGCGAGGTCCAGGAGTTCGCCATCAATGGCGCAGGAACCCTCATAATCCAGTTCGGCGTGTGTAACACGGGCGCGATGCAGTTTGGCTTTCAGCATGGTGCATTGCATGAGGATTACCTCGCTCGTGGATGTAACACGATGTGTGTAGGCTCGTAACACTTCCGCCCGGCATTCCGGGCGGGCCATTGTGCCGCAATCGAACCGTCGGTTCAATCAGGGCGAGACTGAAAAGTCGCGGCATTGTCCGACAATCGGTTGGCTACTTGCCGACACTGCCTTTATGCCAGTTCGAAGGCCAGGTTGTCGATCAGGCGCGTAGTACCCAGCCGGGCGGCTACCAGAATGACCAGTGCCTTGTCATCTGGGCTAGCGTCGGCAAGATCCTGCCGGCGGATATCCAGGTAGTCCGTCACAAAGCCACACTTGTCCAGATGGCTACGGGCTGCCTGTGCCAGCATGGTGAAGTCACGCTGGCCGCTTTCGATGGCGCTGCGCAGGTTGCTGAGTGTCTGGAAAATCAGCGGGGCCTGCTGGCGCTCGTCGGCGGAGAGGAACCCGTTGCGCGAACTCAGCGCCAGACCGTCGTCGGCCCTCACCGTGGGCACCCCGATCACGTCTACCGGAAAGCATAGCTCGCGTGCCATGCAACGAAGGACAGCCAGTTGCTGGTAGTCCTTCTCGCCGAACAGGGCCATGTCGGGCTGGACGATGTTGAAGAGCTTGCAGACCACGGTGGCAACGCCGGTGAAGTGGCCCGGGCGCGAGGCGCCACAGAGGACATCGGTAATGCCGCTGACACTGACACTGGTGTGCTGGCTGCGGCCGTCCGGGTACATCTCGCGGGCATCGGGCGCAAACAGGAGGTCGCAGTCGGCATCTGCCAGCAGGGCGCTGTCGGCGGCGAGGGTGCGCGGATACTTGTCAAAGTCCTCGTTGACGCCGAACTGTGTCGGGTTGACGAAAATGCTGGCAACAACCACGTCGGCACGACGCTTGGCGGCTTTGACCAGGGTGATGTGGCCATCGTGCAGGTTGCCCATGGTGGGCGCAAAGGCGATGGATTTACCGGCCTTGCGGGCGGCACGCAGGGCGCCTCGCAGGCCGTTGATGGTGGTTTCGGTTTTCATGGGGACTTCTTGTTACCCTGGAAAATGCGTAGTGCCGTGTCAGTCAAAGCCGTGTTCGGGTGCCGGGTAGTGGCCCTGCTTCACGGCAGTCACATAAGCATGAATGGCGCCGCGGATGCCGTCATTGCTTTCGATCAGAAAATTCCGGACAAAGCGGGCCGGTTTGCCGGTATGCAACCCCAGCATGTCATGCAGCACCAGTACCTGACCGTCACAGTCGGCGCCGGCACCAATGCCGATCACGGGAATGCAAAGGGCGGCAGTGATGCGGGCGGCCAGTGACCGTGGCACGCACTCCAGCAGTACGACGGCTGCACCGGCGGATTCGACGGCAAGGGCTTCCGCCAGCATGCGGTCGCCAGCGTCATCACCGCGTCCCTGAACCTTGTAGCCACCGAATACATTCACGGATTGTGGGGTCAGTCCCATGTGCACACAGGCCGGTATGCCGCCATGCATGAGCTGTGTCACGGTGTCACACAACCAGGCGCCGCCCTCCAGCTTGACCATGTGGGCACCGGCGCGCATCAGGGTCGCGGCGTTGTCGAGGGCATCCTTCGGTGTGCTGTAGGACATGAAGGGCATGTCGGCCACGATCAGTGCGCCCTGATTGCCACGGGCCACGCAAGTGGTGTGGTAGGCCATGTCGGCAACGGTGACGGGCAGGGTGGAGGTATGTCCCTGCAGTACCATGCCCAGCGAATCCCCGATCAGCAGGGTCTCGACCCCGGCACTGGACATGGCGTGGGCAAAGGTGGCGTCATAACAGGTGAGCATGCTGATTTTTTCGCCGCGGGCTTTCATGTCGCGCAGGGTGGCAAGGCTGACGGGCTTCATGGGAACTCCTGGGCCATGGGCGGGAGGGGGAATAGTCAGGGGCGAAT
>JBASJP010000019.1:0-11387 GCA_049655345.1 Moraxellaceae bacterium | reverse complement strand
CAGGTGAAGGGCATCAAGCAGGGTGCAAAGTACGACGAAGCCACCGTGGGCGAACGCTTCTGGGACCACGCGTGGTTTATCGGCTTTGCCCCGGCGGACAAGCCGAAGATTGCCGTGGTCGTGCTGGTGGAAAACGGCAAGCACGGTTCCAGTGTGGCACCGATTGCCCGCGCCCTGTTTGATTTCGAGCTGCTGGGCAAGCTGCCACCACCTCCTGCACCGCCCACTCCTGAAGCGAGCGACGAATAATCATGAGCACGACACAGGATCGCTTTCTGCGCCACATGCCGCGTGATGGCTCCCAGTTCAAACGCAAGTTTGACCTGTGGGGCATGCTGCATCTGGATCTGCCCTTGCTGGTGGCACTGTTGCTGGCGGCCGGGCTGGGACTGTTCGAGCTGTACTCGGCCTCCGGGCGTCATCTCGACATGACCATGAAGCAGATGATGAGCTTTGGCATCGGCCTCACCGTCATGTTTGTGCTGGCGCAGATTCCGCCGCGCACGTATCAGGCCGTGTCGCCCTGGTTTTATGCCGGTGGCGTACTGCTGCTGATCGCCGTGGCAGTCGTGGGCGATGTGCGCATGGGTGCACAGCGCTGGTTGTCCGTGCCCGGCGTCGGTAGCGTGCAGCCCTCCGAATTCATGAAGCTGGCCATGCCGATGATGCTGGCCTGGTTTCTGGCCAGCCGCGAGCTGCCCCCGCGAATCGGCGTGGTCGCAATTGCACTGGTACTGATCGGCATTCCAGTCCTGCTGGTGGCCGAGCAGCCTGATCTGGGCACCTCCATTCTGGTCGCTGCCAGCGGCCTGTTCGTGCTGTTTCTCGCCGGTCTTTCCTGGTGGCTGATTGGCGGCTTTGTGGCCGCGATGGTGCCGCTGGTGTGGGTGGCATGGAACTACCTGCTGCATGACTACCAGCGCCAGCGCGTGCTGACCCTGATTGATCCGGAAGCCGATCCGCTGGGTAATGGCTGGAACATCATCCAGTCCAAGACCGCCATCGGTTCCGGCGGCTTTACCGGCAAGGGCTGGATGAACGGCTCGCAGTCGCATCTCGAATTCCTGCCGGAAGGGCACACCGATTTCATCATTGCTGCCTACTCGGAAGAGTTCGGACTGATCGGGGTGCTGATCCTGCTGAGCATCTACCTGTTCATCATCGGCCGCTGCCTCTACATTGCAACAACGGCACAGGACAGCTACTCCCGTCTGCTGGCCGGCGCCATCACGCTTTCATTTTTCGTGTACGTGTTTGTGAATGCCGGCATGGTGAGCGGCATCCTGCCTGTCGTGGGGGTTCCCCTGCCATTTGTCAGCTATGGTGGCACCGCCATCATCACGCTCTGCTCCGGCTTCGGGCTGCTCATGTCCATCCAGACGCACAAGAAACTCATCAGTTGAATGAAACATTTCATGTAATGCCACGGAGAACACCCGCCATGCTGAAAACCTTTTTTTGTGCGCTGATCAGCAGTGCCTGCCTGAAGCCGGTACCGGTCCACGCCGTGGGTGAATTCCGTCAGTACGAAGAAGTACAAGCCATCATTGCCAGCCTCGAACAGGAAAAAATCTATGCTCCTGGCGAACTGGCGGCACTGTTCGAGCAGGTGGCGCGCGATGAAGGCGTGCTGAAGGCGATTGCCCGTCCCGCCGAAGGCACCAAGGAATGGAAAGAATACCGCCCCATTTTCCTGACCAGCGAGCGCGTGGAAAAAGGCCTGGCGTTCTGGCGTGAGCATGAGGAAACCCTCAACCGTGCAGAAGCAACATACGGTGTGCCGCCGGAAATGATCCTGGCGATTCTGGGTGTGGAAACCAAATACGGTGGCAACAAGGGCAGGAACCGCGTGATTGATGCCCTGGCCACACTGGGCCTGGACTATCCGCCGCGTGCGCCGTTTTTCCGCAAGGAGCTGCGCGAATTCCTGATCCTGTCGAAAGAGAACGGGCTCGATCCGCTCAACACCTGGGGCTCCTATGCCGGCGCCATGGGCTATCCGCAATTCATGCCTTCCAGCTGGCGCCGACTGGCCGTGGACTTTGATGGCGACAAGAAGATTGACCTGATCAACAACCCGGTTGATGCCATCGGTTCGATTGCCAACTATTTCAAGGCCAATGGCTGGAAAACCGGCGAACCGCTCGCGGTACGGGCGCGCATCATCAACCAGGAATACGACAACGTGCTCAGCAAGGAGCTGAAAACCGTCAGCACGCTGGGTGAAATCGCCAAAAAGGGACTGGTGCCGCGCGAAACCGCCAGCTTCATGGCCACCACACCTGCCTCTGCCATTCGTCTGCAGGGTGACAATGGTGGTGAATTCTGGCTGGGCTTCACAAATTTCTACGTGATCACGACCTACAATCGCAGCATCCTGTACGCCATGGCGGCCATGCAACTGAGCCAGGAAATCCGGGCTGCACGCGAGGCCGAGCTGGCCGCGGCTGCCATACCGGCCGAGCCCGTTGCCGTACCGGAAGGCCAGCCAGCACCCTGAGACGATACGGATGGGGCTGCCACACTGGCTGCCCCATCAACAACGGCCCATGAACCCTACTGGACACAGGAGTCACTGATGACAGGAATCCGACTGCTGTCCGTATGCGCAGGCGCAGTACTGCTCGCCGCATGCGTGACAACGCCGCCGCCCCAGAAAAAAGTGAATCCGATTACACGCCTGCCGCCGCAGACCAAACCGGTACCCAAGCCGCAGGATCGCCCGGCATTTGGCACGCATGATTTCAATGTCATCAAGGATGCCGCACCCGATGCACCGGTCGATGTCAGTCAGGTTCCCGATGCCGAGCCGGTAGAAGAACCACTGAGTGCTTACGGCAACCGCAATCCCTATACCGTGCTGGGCGAGACGTATGAGCTTGTCCCGACGATCAAGGGGTTTCGCCAGAGTGGCGGTGCCTCATGGTACGGCAAGAAATTTCACGGACTGAAAACCTCCAGCGGTGAAAAGTACGACATGTACAAGATGACTGCCGCCCACCGCAACCTGCCGCTACCCACCTATATTCGTGTCACCAACAAGGCCAACCGCAAGTCGGTGATCGTGAAGGTGAATGATCGTGGCCCTTTCCACAGCGAGCGCATACTGGACCTGTCGTATGCAGCCGCCGCAAAGCTGGACATGCTGAAAACGGGCACGGCACAAGTGGAAATCGAAGCGCTTGATCCGGCCGAGTTCCAGCGCAAGCTGGGCGCCTCCGGCAAGCCGACAGGATCGGCAAAATCCACGGACATCGCGCCCGGCTCCAATTTCTATGTTCAGGTCGGGGCGTTTGGTGAACTGGCCAATGCCACGGCACTGCAATCAAAACTGCTGGAGCTGATTTATGCACCGGTCGTGATTGCCCGCACCGAAGCACCGGCACTGGTGCATCGTGTGCAGATCGGCCCGTTCTTCACGCTGGCCGATGCCGACAAGGTGGCCCAGATCATCCGCGATGGCGAGCTGGGCACACCGATTGTGGTAAAGCGCTGAGGTGTATCGGGGGAGTGGCTGAAGCCCTCCCCCGCATCACACACTTCTCGCTGGTTTACATCAGCACAGACACCACATCACCTTCCACCTGCACGGCATAGACCGGAATGCGCACACTCGCATCTTCCAGGCACACGCCGGTGGCCAGGTCAAAATGTTGCTTGTAGATCGGTGATGCCACTACCTTGCAGCCCTTGAGGCAGCCCGTCAGTCCGCGCGACAACACATTGGCACCCGAAAACGGGTCGTGATTGCCAACGGCAAAGATATCGCCATTGCGCAACCGGAAAATGGCCACCTGCTGGCCATTCACCAGCGCACCCACACCGATACCCGGCACCAGATCATTCAGCTTGCACACCGGGACAGACACCAGCGCTTCGGCAAGATTGCTATACGTGTTCATGTTCACTCTCCTTTTGCTTTCGCTCAGACGGAAACGGTTTCGATCAGGCCCTTCTTTTCAGCGACAGACGCCGGGCGAATCTGGCCACGCTCCTCGACAAACACCACGTTGGCATCCTTCTCGTCGCTGTTGACGAAGTGGCGGAAGCGCTTGAGCTTTTCCGGATCTTCAATCGTGGTCTTCCACTCGCACTGGTAGGTATCGACCAGATGCTGCATGTCCGCTTCCAGCTCGGCGGCCAGTCCCAGCGAATCGTTGATGATGACGTCCTGCAGGTACTTGAGGCCGCCCTCCAGGTTGTCGCGCCAGACGCTGGTGCGCTGCAGGCGATCTGCGGTGCGGATGTAGAACATCAGGAAGCGGTCGATGTACTTCACCAGCGTGGCAGTATCAAGGTCACCGGCCAGCAACTCGGCATGACGCGGCTTCATGCCGCCATTGCCGCACACATAAAGGTTCCAGCCCTTCTCGGTAGCAATCACGCCCACATCCTTGCCCTGTGCCTCGGCACATTCGCGGGTGCAGCCACTCACGCCAAACTTGATCTTGTGCGGTGAACGTACGCCGCGATAACGCTTTTCCAGATCAATCGCGGTACCCACGGAGTCCTGCACGCCATAACGGCACCATGTCGAACCGACACAGGACTTCACGGTACGCAGCGACTTGCCATAGGCATGGCCGGACTCAAAGCCGGCATCAATCAGCTCGCTCCAGATGGAAGGCAGCTGGTCAACACGGGCACCAAACAGGTCGACACGCTGGCCGCCGGTGATCTTGGTGTAGAGACCGTATTTCTTTGCCACCTGACCGACCGTAATCAGGCCTTCGGGCGTGACTTCACCGCCAGGCATGCGCGGGACGACCGAGTAGGTGCCGTCCTTCTGCATGTTGGCCATGTAGTAGTCGTTGGTATCCTGCAGACCGGCATGCTCGGCCTTGAGAATGTGGTCGTTCCAGGTGGAGGCCAGAATGGAGGCCGTGGTCGGCTTGCAGATATCGCAGCCGTCACCCTTGCCGTGTTTTTCCAGCATTTCTTCAAACGAGCGGATCTTTTCAATCTTGATCAGGTGATACATTTCCTGACGCGAATAGGCGAAGTGTTCGCAGATATCCTTCTTGACCTCGACGCCGCGCTTGCCCAGTTCGCACTTGAGGATCTGGCCGATCAGTGCGGTACAACCGCCACAGGTGGTCGCTGCCTTGGTGGCTGACTTGATGTCGCCCACTTCCATGGCACCGGCATCAATCGCATCGCAGATATCGCTCTTGCTGACGTTGTTGCAGGAGCATATCTGCGCAGTCATGGGCAGTGCATCGACACCCACGCCAACTTCACCGGTGCCATCGCGTACCGGCAGGATGAGCACATCCGGAAACTCCGGCAGCTCCATCTTGTTCAGCATCAGCTGCAGCAGGCCACCATAGGCATCCACGTCCCCCACCATGACAGCGCCGAGCAGGTGCTTGCCATCGGCCGACACCACGATCTTCTTGTAGATGTCCTTGGCGTCATCAATGTAGTAGTAGCTGTGTGCGCCCGGGGTGCTGCCCATGGCATCACCGATGGAACCCACGTCCACACCCATCAGCTTGAGCTTGGTGGACATGTCGGCGCCGGCAAATTCCTTGGCCGATACCGCCATGATGTGATCAGCGGCAACGGTGGCCATGTGATAGCCCGGGGCCACCAGACCATAGATGCGGCCACTCCACAGTGCCACTTCGCCAATGGCGTAGATATCGGGATCGGAGGTCTGGCAGTAGTTGTTCACCACGATGCCGCCACGCGGACCCATTTCCAGCTCGGCCTGCTTGCCGAGTTCGTCGCGGGGACGGATGCCGGCAGAGAAAAGAATCAGGTCGGTTTCCAGGGCGGAACCATCGGCAAACTTCATGACATGGCGGGCATTCTCGCCATCAACAATTTCCAGCGTGTTCTTTTCGGTGTGCACCTTGACACCTAGCGCCTCGATCTTGCGCCGCAGGACTTTTGCTCCGCCCTCGTCCAGCTGCACCGCCATCAGGCGCGGGGCAAACTCCACCACATGCGTTTCCAGACCAAGGTCACGCAGGGCCTTGGCCGCCTCGAGACCGAGCAGGCCACCGCCCACCACCACGCCCACTTTCGACACGGCAGCACCGGCCTTGATGGCCTCGAGATCTTCAATGGTGCGATAGACCAGGCAATGCTCGCGGTTGTGACCGGGAACCGGTGGTACAAACGGAAAGGAACCGGAGGCAATCACCAGCTTGTCATAGGAAATGGTTTCGCCAGCAGCAGTGGTGACGGTTTTGGCAGCCTTGTCGATGGACACAGCTTTGGTATTCAGCCGCAGATCAAGACCCTGCTCGTTGAAGAAGTCGCCCTTTACCAGCGAAAGGTCTTCGGCCGTCTTGTCGGTGAAGTAGGAGGACAGGTAAACACGGTCGTAGGCCGGACGCGGCTCTTCACACAGGACCACCACCTCGCAGGCCCCGGTGTCATTATGACCGGCCAGCACTTCGAGAAATTTGTGACCCACCATGCCGTTGCCGATCACAACGATGCGGGATTTGGCGTTCATGTCTACCTCCGGTGTCCGCGCTTGTGCGGGTTTTCAGTTTTCCCCGCTGCACGGACCGGACAGGTGGTCACAAAATGCAGGCGGGGCTTGTTCGTGACAGGCCCCGTTGCCTGCGAATTCGTGTGTTGCGACTTTAAATCCGAGAACAGCGCCGTTGCTGTTTTCGCCGCGATGTATCCTTTTCCCGTGGAAAAGGATTGTGCCGTTGTTCTTACGGCGGAATTGTTTCCCTTCTCTTTCCTTGCGGTCACCTGATGTATTCAGGCGGCCTGGCAATTACTCAGAATCTGTTTCAGTTCCGGTTGGCAGGAACCGCAGTTGGTTCCGGCCTTCAGGCACTTTCCAATCGCTGCCACCGAATCAAGGTTCTGCACGGCAATCGATTTCCTGATCGTTTTCTCCCCCACCACGAAGCAGGCGCAAATGATGCGACCCACATCAGAGGCAGGATCGGCAGGCCGGCCGGAGAGCAGCGCCCTTCTGTCCAGTGCCGACAACTCCTTGCCGATCAGCCCTGCCAGCCAGTTGCGTTCGGGCAATGCGACCGTCGCACCCAGAAAACAAACCGCCAGCAAGCGCCCTTCGAATACATGTGCCCGGCGGTACACGCCCTGTGCAGCATCGACATATTCCAGCGTCTCCGTATTCGCTGGCAGGGCCGCCTGCATATTCCCTTGCAATTCGTTTGCCAACTCCACACGGCTTTCCGGACATTCCATGCCGGCCAGCTCAAAACGCCAGAATTTTCCGCCCCTTATGGCAACGGCATAGTCCGCAGCAGGCAGCGGGATGGCGATGTCACTCAGCACAAAGCCATGCCACTTTGCCTCAAAACGGCGCACGCGCACCGGAGTGTGCTTGTTTTCGGGCTGTCCGGAGACCGGATCGACCACCGGATTAACCACCGCACCCACACGGGAATTGCTGGCCAGGACGCCGGTCCAGTGCATGGGCATGAATACCGAGCCGGGCGACTGGTCGGTGGTGATCTGGACACGGGCGCGGGCCAGCCCCCAGCGGCTCTCCAGCGTCACCACATCCTGCCCGGCAATGCCGAGCTGGCTGGCATCGTCCGGGTGCATGGCACAGAAGGGCTCGTTGATGTGTGCGAGCAGTTTTTCGGCCAGACCGGTACGCGTCATGGTGTGCCACTGATCGCGGATACGGCCGGTATTGAGGATCAGCGGATACTCCGCATCGGGCAGATTGACGGGGCCACGCGCAGTCAGCGGCAAGAATCGCGCACGGCCATCCGTGGTGAAAAACCTGCCGTCGGCAAAAAAACGCTGACGGCCATCCACCTGACCTTCGCTGACGGGCCACTGCACAGGCTGCAAGGCATCGTAGCCCGCATCATCCAGATGCATCAGGCCACCGATATCAAAATCACGACGCCCGTGCTGATCATCGTTTTCAAACGCGGACAGCGCAGCATGTTCACGAAAGACCGATGCCGACGACTCAAAGGCAAAGGCATCCGCAAAGCCCATGCGCCGCCCCACTTCGCTCATCATCCACCAGTCGGCACGTGCCTCGGCAGGAGCCGGCAGAAAACCGCGCTGCCGCGAAATTCGACGTTCGGAGTTGGTAACGGTGCCGTCCTTTTCGCCCCAGCCCTGGGCCGGCAACTTCACATGGGCCAGACGCGTGGTATCGGTATCGCTGATGCAGTCAGACACTACCACCAGCTCGCACTTCTGCAGGGCTTCACGCACACGATCGGCGTTGGGCAATGACACCACCGGATTGGTCGCCATGATCCAGACGGCCTTCACTCGCCCGTCATGGATGGCCTCGAACAGGTCAACCGCCTTGAGTCCCGCAGTGTCGGCCAGACGCGGTGCCGACCAGAAACGCTGCACGCGATCACGGTGCGCAGGATTGTCGAGCTCCATGTGCGCCGCCAGCTGATTGGCCAGCCCGCCCACTTCACGCCCGCCCATGGCGTTGGGCTGGCCGGTGAGGGAGAACGGCCCGCACCCTTCCTTACCAATACGGCCCGTAGCAAGGTGGCAGTTAAGAATGGCATTGACCTTGTCGGAGCCGGCCGAGGACTGGTTAACGCCCTGCGAATACAGCGTCAAAGTGCGTGGGGTTGTGGCAAACCAGCTGAAGAAAAGATCAAGATCCAGCGGATCAAGCCCGGTATCACGGGCCAGCCGTGCCGGCGTATTGTCCTGCGCCATGGCAGCAGACAGGGCCTGATCAAAACCACTGGTATATGCAGCAATGTAATCCGAATCCAGCACGCCATGTGATGACAGGTAGGCCAGCAAACCGTTGAACAGGCGCACATCCTCACCCGGCTTTACCGGCAGGTGCAGATCGGCAATGTCGCAGGTGGCCGTGCGGCGTGGATCAATTACCACAATGCGCATGGCCGGCCGCTTTTCCTTGGCGGCCTTAAGACGCTGGAACACAATCGGGTGACACCAGGCGGTATTGGAACCCACCAGTACCACCAGATCAGCCAGCTCCAGATCCTCGTAATTATTGGGCACCGTGTCGGCACCAAAGGCCCGCTTGTGGCCGGCGACCGAGGACGACATGCACAGGCGTGAATTGGTATCGATATTGGCCGAACCGATGAATCCCTTCATCAGCTTGTTGGCAACGTAGTAGTCCTCGGTCAGCAACTGGCCGGACACATAAAAGGCGACCGCCTCCGGTCCGTGCTCGCGCACGATACGGGAAAACTCACCGGCAACATGGTCCAGCGCACGGTCCCAGCTGGCGCGAACGCCACCGATTTCCGGATACAGCAGACGCCCTTCCAGACTTACGGTATCACCAAGGGCAGAGCCCTTGACGCAAAGACGGCCAAAATTTGCCGGGTGCGACTCATCGCCCACAATGGTGACGGCACGCGAAGACTCATCCGTAACTTCAGCTTTTACACCGCATCCCACACCGCAATAGGCGCAGGTGGTGGCAACGGTTTTTATATCGGTTACATCTGGTATGTCGGCAACCGTTTCAGACAGTGGAAACCGGATCATGATCAACTCTCCCGAACAGCAGGGATCCGCGCAAGTCCGCCACGTTGCGTTGCTCACGAATCAAATCGAAGTACCAGCTACCGTCGTTGGTATCGCCGTACAATACAGAACCGATGACACGATCATTCTTGACCAGCAGGCGCTTGTAGACGCCGCTGGCAGGATCACGTAACACCAGCGACTCGGCATCAGCATCCGAAAAGTCGCCAGCAGAAAAAAGATTGACGCCACTGACCTTCAGCGTCGTTGCCGTTGCCTTCTGCACATAGCGCGAGGTGCCCATGTCGGCCAGGTGATTGGCACAGACCTTGGCCTGCTCGAACAGTGGCGCCACCAGACCAAACAGTGCACCACGGTGCTGCACACACTCGCCCACGGCATAAATGCAGGGATCAAAGGTCTGCAGGGTGTCATTCACCAGAATGGCCTTCTCCACCTGCAGGCCGATTTTTTTGGCCAGGCCGACATTGGGTCGAATACCCACAGCCATCACCACCATGTCGGTCAGCAGCTCACTGCCATTCTTGAACACGATTTTTTCCAGGCGTGCACCATCCGCACTCGCCACGATTTCTGCCGTGTGCATGCCCAGACAGAAATGCATGCCACGCGACTCCAGCGACTGCTGCAGCATGACGGACGCCTCGGCATCCAGCTGCCGGTTCATCAGGTGTTCCACGTCGTGTATCACGGTGACGTCCATGCCCTGCTTGAGCAGGCCGTTGGCTGCCTCCAGCCCGAGCAGGCCACCACCGATCACGGCCGCACGCTTCTTGTGCGTGGTCGCCGCCACCATGCGGTTGACGTCCTGGATGTCACGAAAGCTCACCACATCCGGGTGCTGATGACCGGGAACGGGAATGATGAACGGCACCGAGCCGGTGGCAAACAACACACGGTCATACGGCAACACGGTGCCGTCATCCAGATGCACCTTACGCCTGGCGCGCTCGATGTCGGTCACGGTGCGGCCTGCCAGCAGGGAAATGCCGCGCTCGGCATACCAGGACGCAGGGTGGGTCACAATGTCATCGAAAGTTTTTTCGCCCGCCAGTACCGGCGACAGCATGATGCGGTTATAGGCGCCCACGGACTCGCTGGAGATGACCGTGATGGCATATTTTTCCGGTGCCAGCGCAAGCAATTCTTCGACCGTGCGAATACCGGCCATGCCATTGCCGATTACGATGAGATTGCGCCTGTTCATGAAAATCCACTTCCGGACAAAGGTTTCTTGTCAGGAGAGTAGCAATGCTCATGCCATCTCACTGAAAGCAGCGCACTTCCTCATCCGGCTCTCTTCGCACGGCCCCCGCAATGCCCGGGATTGCAGCAAGTCGATGCACCGCACCGGAATCATGCACCAAAGCAGAACAGTTTCTTCCGCCCTGTTCGACACTCCAGGGGTGCTTTTAGTGGGCATGTGCACCGTTAGCCCTCATTCAGCCTGACTTGCACGGTTATGGCACATGGATTGCTATGTAACCTTTACACAATCGCTGGAAGCAACGACGCGACCGGCGAAGGCAAGGCTTGCCAACATGGAACTCATGTTCCCCCCTGCTTTCGTCTGGAGTCCGTCATGTCTGCTGCAAGAAAACCGTTTCCGCTATTTTCCGTCAGCGAGCCACGCATCCGCGTGCTGCACTTTACCTGGCTCGCTTTCTTCATCACCTTCCTGATCTGGTTTGCGCATGTCTCGCTCATGCCAATGATCAAGACCTCCATGCACCTCACTGATGCACAGGTAAAGGCCTTCCTTATCCTGAACGTGGCGCTGACAATTCCGGCGCGCATCCTGATCGGCATCCTGGTCGACAAATACGGCCCCCGTGCCAGCTACAGCATCCTGCTGGCACTGTGCGGTGTGCTCTGTATCGGCTTTGCTGCCGCACAGACATTTGAACAGCTGGCGGTGA
>JBASJP010000018.1:0-2692 GCA_049655345.1 Moraxellaceae bacterium | reverse complement strand
GCTCCAGGCACGGTAAATCTGCTCGGCAATCACGATGCGCACAAGGGGGTGGGGCAGGGTCAGGCGAGACAGGGACCACTTTTCATCGGCTCGTTCCAGCACGGCACGACTCAATCCTTCCGGGCCTCCGATCAGCAGGGCGGCAGGACGGCCATCCACCTGCCAGTCGCGCAGGGTTGCCGCCATGTCCTCGGTGGACAGGGTGCGGCCCAGCACATCGAGTGCAATCACGCGTTCCTGGGGCTTCAGCGCGGCCAGCAGGGCGTCACCTTCCTGCTCTTTCAGGCGGGCCAGATCGGCCCCCTTGCTGCGCTTGCCGGCCGTGATCTCGACCAGCTCCAGGCTGATGTCGCCGCTCAGGCGCTTGGTGTATTCCGTGCAGCCTTCTTCCACCCAGCCAGGCATGCGGGTGCCTACTGCCAGCAGTCTCAGGCGCACAGTTCAGGCTTTGGCTTGGGTGATATGACCGCTGGCACCTGGCGTCCACAGACGCTCAAGGTCGTAAAAGGCGCGGGTGGCAGGTTGCATCACGTGCACAATCACACCGCCCAGGTCGATAAGCACCCAGTCGCCGTCGCGCTCGCCTTCCATGCCGATCGGCTTCATGCCGGCTTCCTTCACCATTTTCACCACATTGTCCGCCAGCGACTTGACGTGACGGGTGGACGTGCCCGACGCGATGATCATGACATCGGCAAGGCTGGTCAGGGAGCGTACATCAAGGGAGAGCACATCCTTGGCTTTCAGGTCATCCAGTGCGGCGAGTGTGGTGTCGACAAGCGTCTGGCTTTCAGGGGACAGTGGATTCATTGGGGTTTTGCATCTCCGGCATAAAGGCAGTGGGTTTCAATATAGTCGCGTACGGCGGGTGCAAGCCAGTCCGATGTGGACTGACCGGACCGAATGGCTGCCCGGATGTCACGGCTGGCCACGGCATGCGGGGCGGTCTCCACCAGCAGTACGCCGCCGGCGGGCCGCGATTCTAGCGATTCCGGGTGGGTAATTCGATGTTTTTCCAGCCATGAGGCCAGTTCCGGTGCAAACACCGGGTGACTGCCGGGGCGGCTGACCACCAGCAGGTGGGCATAATCGGTCAGGTGCTGCCAGTCCTTCCAGCGTGGCAGGTCGAGAAAGCTGTCCATGCCCATGATAAAGGCCACAGGGGATGCCCGGCCCAGTTCGTCGCGCACCTCGCGCAGGGTGTCGACAGTAAAGGAGGGCGGGGGGCGGCGCAGCTCACGATCATCCACAGACAGTCCGGCATGGCCCCCTATGGCCAGTCGCAACATGGCTAAACGGTGATGGTCGGCCAGTGACGTTTCCTTCAGCGGTGAGCGGGCGGCAAGCAGCAGGCGGATTTCCCGGAAGGGGAGCCGGGCCAGCAGCTCTTCTGCCGTAGCAATATGGCCGACGTGGACCGGATTGAAGGAACCACCATAAAGGCCGGTAAGGGCAGGGGAAGATGTGGTCATGATGACGATTGTACGGGACGGACGGGTGGCTGCCGAGTACTTGTGTTGCTTCGTGGCGAGGGGTTGCGATATCAGCTTTTGTTATAAATATATTCCTAAAAGTTATTTCGGGAAATATATGATGCCAGCATAGAGTCGCCGCGCGACGGGGTCCCGTCGCGATGGCAGTTCAGTGCCCCTTTTTGGTAGCAGATTCTGATGATTGACGGCATGGGTTTCGTATTGGCCGGGGCGCTGGTTGGCTTCTGTGTGGGTCTGACGGGCGTTGGCGGTGGTTCCCTGATGACACCGCTGCTGACCATGATGGGCGTGCCGCTGCATACCGCCATTGGCACGGACCTCCTGTATGCGTCCATTACCAAGTCCAGCGGTGCGGTGGTTCATGCCGGAAAGAAGAACATTAACTGGCCGGTCGTGCTGACGCTGTCCGCGGGCAGCATTCCAGCCGCCCTGCTGACCTTGTGGGCCCTGAAGACGCTTTTCGGAAATGCCAACGAATACAAGGAAGTCCTGACGGTATCGCTGGGCTTCATGCTGATGCTGACGGCCGCCTCACTGCTCTTTCGCAAGCAGTTGCAGCGCTTGCATGATGCCAATCCGCTGCAAAATCACATCCGTCAGGTCATCGACCGGCACACGAAAGTATTCACGCTGTGCATGGGGCTGGCATTGGGTGTGCTGGTCACCCTGTCGTCGGTGGGTGCGGGCGCTTTCGGTGTGGTGGTGTTGCTCAGCCTTTATCCCCGCCTCAGCACCATCGAGATCATCGGGACGGACGTCACGCACGCCGTGGTCCTGACGCTGGTGGCAGGGCTTGGGCATTTGCAGATGGGAAATGTCGACCTGCAGCTGCTGGGCTGGATGTTGCTGGGCTCCATTCCCGCCATCATTGCAGGCACCCATCTTTCCTCCCGCATGCCGGATGACGTCATTCGCCCCATTCTGGGCGTCACGCTGGCGGCACTCAGCGTGAAGTTCGTGTTTTACTGAGTTTTCCTTGCGCGCAGGGTGACATGACCCTTGCTCTCCCGCCTCAGGCTGACCGTGCGACCGGCACAGCCTGGGTGTTCGCCTCATGGGTATTACTGGCGGATGTGTCCGTCGCCAAGCACCACCCATTTCTGCGAGGTGAGGCCCTCCAGGCCCACCGGACCACGCGCATGGATCTTGTTGGTCGAAATGCCGATCTCGGCACCCAGGCCATATTCGAAGCCGTCGGC
>JBASJP010000017.1:0-2433 GCA_049655345.1 Moraxellaceae bacterium | reverse complement strand
CGGACAGGTAATCGGCCGGCGTGCGCATGCGTTCTTTCAGGCGCGGGAAGAAGTGCAGTATTTTTTCTTCGCTCCACACGACGCCCTGGCTACCATCGGTGGGCCGCGCCAGTCGACCCAGCGCCAGATTTTCCGCTACCGTCATGCCGGCGAACAAGCCGCGCCCTTGCGGCACATATCCGATCCCCATGCGGGCAATGTCCGGGGCCGCTAGGCCCGCTATGTTGCGTCCGGCGTATTCAATTTGGCCGGATGCCGGTTTAAGAAGGCCGGTTAGCACCTTAAGTAAGGTTGATTTACCGGCGCCGTTGCGACCCAGCAAGGCGACGATTTCGCCCTCCCGCACCTCCAACGTCGCATCGTTCAAGATGTGACTCTTGCCGTAGAAGGCATTAACGGCTTCAAACCGCAGCAGTTGCGGACGGTCCCTGGCATCACCGACGACGCGCCCGGTGACGGGGGGGGTTCCGGTCCCGGTGTAAATTTCCTGCACTCGCTGGTCGGCGCGCGCCTGGTCAGGTGTGCCCGTCATCAACACGCTGCCCTGGTTCATGACAGTCACCTGTTGCGAAAAGCCGAGTACGCGGTCGATGTCGTGCTCGACGATCAGCACCGGGATATTGCTGGCCACGGTCTTGATCAGGTGCGACACACGTTCACGCTCGGCTGCCGACAGTCCGGCAAGCGGCTCATCCATCAGCAACACCTGCGGCTTGGAACCGAGCGCAATGCCGAGGTCGACCAACCGTTGTCCGCCGTAGGAGAGTGCGCCAGCCTCAATCGTCTCAATCCCTTCGAGGCCGAGGAATTTCATCAGCGCCGCGGTGTCGGCATGGATTTCCGCATAGCTGTCGATATCGCGCCAAGCATTGAAGCGCGCAGCGTGCCTGGCCTGCAGCGACAGCCGCAGGTTTTCGTAAATCGATGAGCCGCGGAACAAATTGGTGATCTGGAACGAGCGCGCCAGGCCTTGCTGACAGATGCGGTGCGGCGGCTGCTGCTGGATTTCTTGGCCGAGTAAGCGCACCGTGCCGGAATCCGGCGAAAACATGCCGGAGATCAGATTGAAGGTGGTGGTCTTGCCTGCGCCATTCGGTCCGATCAGGGCATGTATCTGTCCGGCCTGCAGTGTCAGTTGCGCATCCTGGACCGCCTGGATACCGCCGAAATGCTTGTTGATCCCCACCACTTCCAGCACCACGCCTTGGCGCGCCGCCGGTCGTAAAAAGTCCGGTAGCGGCAAACCTTCGTAGGTCTTGCGCTGGCTCATGGCAGCTCCCTCCTCCGGCAGCGTCCGCCAGTGGCGCTGCAGGCGCTCCCAGATGCCGATCAACCCGTTCGGCGAATACATGATGAAGCCGACGAAAGCGAGTCCGAACCAGAGCAACCAATTGGGGGTCCAGATCGATAGCAATTCCCGGAACAGGATGTAAAACAGCGCGCCCAATACCGGGCCGAGGAAGCTGCGCATCCCGCCGATCACCACCATGACCAGCAATTCGCCGGAAAATGCAACCGAGGTCGGGTCGGCCGAAGCGAGCCGGTGATGAAACACCAGCAACACGCCAGCCAGCCCGGTGACGCTGGCCGACAGTACGAACACGGCGAGCTTGTACTTGTCGGTGTTATATCCTTGAAATGTCGCGCGCTGTTCGTTTTCACGAATGGCGACAATTACATGGCCAAACGGCGATCGGACCACGCGCAGGAGCAGATACAGTACAGCAAACCCGATCAGGCTGACCAGCACCAAGTAAGTGGTCGGGTCGTCCAGGTTCAACGGACCGATGGCTGGCCGGACCACGCCGCCCAGCCCCGATTCACCGCCTGTGAAGGCGGTCCAGCGGAAGGCGATCGCGTAGGTCAGTGCCGATAGCGCCAGGGTCAGCAGCGAGAAATACACCCCGCGCCGGCGCAGGATCAAGAATCCGACCACGGCTGACAGCACCGCAACGAAGGCCAGAGCAAACAGAAAAGGTGGCACGATCTGGCCGGGAAACCAGTGCTTCTGGGCTAGTGCGGCTGCATACGCGCCGATGCCGAACCAGGCACCGTGACCGAACGAGGTCAGGCCGGTGTAACCGACCAGCAGGTTAAGGCCGAGCGCAGCTATGGCGAAAATCACCACATCTGTAGACGAGGTCAGCGTCAGGCCGATCGCCTGCAGCAAAAACGGGAGAACGATCAGTGCAATCGCGCTGATCCATAGCGGTTGATATTTTTTGTTCACCTGGATACTCTTTATTCGAATCGTTCAATGCGCTCGCCAAGCAGGCCGCGCGGACGGAACATCAATACAAGAAACATCAGCACATACATGGATGCTTCACCCGCTGGCGGATAAAAATTAATCGTGATGCCACGCACCACGCCCACCAGTAGGGCCGCCATCACAACGCCCCAGAAACTGCCCAACCCGCCGATCACCACCAC
>JBASJP010000016.1:0-2053 GCA_049655345.1 Moraxellaceae bacterium | reverse complement strand
GCACCGCCCCTCAGACTGAGAGGCGGC
Source organism: Moraxellaceae bacterium (assembly GCA_049655345.1). Lineage (GTDB taxonomy): Bacteria > Pseudomonadota > Gammaproteobacteria > Pseudomonadales > Moraxellaceae > UBA2031. Next base: position 2,026 of record JBASJP010000016.1, on the reverse strand, counting down.
ACCAGCGTGGAGTACGTCCAGCGCTGCTCACCCGTCGCCCTGTCCAAGGCATGCACCACACCATCCGCAGACAACACGATGACGCGATCAGCACCAAGGGCAGGACCGGACTGTACCGCCGCACCGATTGACACTTTCCAGCGCTGTTCCCCGGTGCCCGCATCAAAGGCAACGACATCACCCTTGCCGGTACCGGCCACCACCATGCCATAGCCAAGGGCAGGGCCCGCCGACAAGGGCAGCATGGTTTTCTTGCGCCATAGCAGTCGTCCGCTCTCTGCGTTCAACGCCACCAGCACACCATCATGACTGGCTGCTGCAACCACCTCGCCACTGACGGCAGGTCGCAGCCGGCCCAATTCCCCGACACCAGCACCAACCTGCATCTTCCAGGCACGCTCAAGACGCACGCGCTCCGACGGCAGGTTCGGCATTGGCCCAGGCTCTGGCGCAGAAGGACTACTGCTGCAAGCAGCCAGCATTGCCAGCAAGGGCAGCGCAAACAGCCGTGCGCGGGCAAAGGTCATCACGAAGCAGGCACCTCGACGGATGCCGGCTCATCATTTTCCGGTGCCGGGGGTGCAAGACCCACATCCGTCATCTTCAGCTCCAGCAACGGGCGACGCTCATCACGTTCTTCCAGTGCAGCAACGGCTGCCTGATATGCCTTGCGTGCATCCTCAACCTTGCCTTGCGCCTGATAGATATCACCCTTCAGTTCCTCGATCGTGGGAGCAAACCCGGGGTCGCTTTCCTTCAGCAACAGGGCAATCGCAGTGTCATACTGCTTTTCTGCTGCCAGTATGCGCGCCAGACGAGTCGTCGCCAGAATCCTTACACCTTCCGACGGCTTTTGTTCCAGCACCCAGCGCAGCTGCTTTTCGGCATCCTTGTTGTCACCCTTGTCGCTGGCGTGACGGGCCTGCAGCAACGCTGCATTGATGCCATACGGTGTATTGGCGTAGTCATCCTTCAGGGTCTTGGCCAGACGCTGCACATCGGTGGCTGCCGCCTTGTCGTCCGGATTCAGCTGGCTACGCTGCGCTGCGCTGAGCATGTCCTGGAATACGGTCGAGGCCTTGGTGGACGTCGCCATCTTCTCCGTCTGCCAATAGCGCCAGCCGGCAAACGCCGATACCACAATGGCAATACCAACCAGAATCGGGGTGCCATAGTCCTGCCAGAAGCGCTTCAGGCTTTCTATTTGTTCTTCATCGTGCTGACTCACGCGGGGTCTCCTTTTTGCCGGCCGGGCCGGACGGTCTCAAAGCGTATGGTGTTCTTTCATGAAGGCAGCCACATCAGCCTGGGCCAACGTCTGCTGTTCATGTTCTTCACGCAGCCATTTCAGGCTGATCGTGCCGTTTTTTACCTCATCCTCACCCAGTACAAGGGCAAAGCGCGCACCTGACTTGTCTGCGCGCTTGAACTGCGACTTGAAACTTCCACCGCCACAATTCACCAGCACACGCAAATCAGGCAGGGCATCACGCAATGCTTCAGCCAGCAACAGTCCCGCAGCCGCGGTCCCCTCACCTACTGCCGCAATAAACACATCTGCATCCGAAGTCACCGACTCGCCCTGCACGGCAGCCTGCAGCAACAACAACCGCTCCAGCCCTATGGCAAAACCAACCGCTGGCGTTTTCTGGCCACCGAGCTGCTCGACAAGGCCATCGTAACGACCACCCGCACAAACAGTGCCCTGTGCACCCAGCTCCGTTGTTGTCCACTCGAACACGGTCTTGTTGTAGTAGTCGAGACCGCGCACGAGTGCCGGATTCACTACGTACCGGATGCCCGCAGCATCAAGCACGGCACAGAGACTGGAAAAATGTTGCAGGGAGTCTTCCTCAAGGAACTCCGGCAACTGCGGGGCTCCTTCGAGAATCTTCTGCGTTGCAGGATCCTTGCTGTCAAGAATGCGCAACGGGTTGCTCCCCAGGCGCCGCCGGGAATCCTCATCCAGCGCCGCATGGTGCTGCTCAAGATACTCCACCAGCGCTGCACGGAAACGGGCACGCTC
>JBASJP010000015.1:0-12042 GCA_049655345.1 Moraxellaceae bacterium | reverse complement strand
GTAGTGGGGCTGGTGGTTGAGACCAGATGTACCTATCACGCTTCGGTTGCCTTCCCTGATGAACTGGACATTGGCTTGCGCGTAGAACGGCTGGGCAACTCCAGTGTGCGTTACGGCATCGCCGTCTTTCGCAAGGGTGAAACCGAGGCGGCTGCTGAAGGTTATTTTGTGCATGTTTATGTCGATCGTGAAACCAATGCACCCGTGAAGGTTCCTGCCGATCTTCGCTCGGTGCTGGAACCACTGATTACCAGTGAGGGAGAACGCGCATGAGCCTTGCACTGAAACGCCCGGACCTGCTGAAGTCACAGGCCCTTGTCGACGGCACATGGTGCAATGCTGATGACGGCAGCAGTTTTGCGGTCACCAATCCGGCTAATGGTGACGTCATCACCCGGGTACCTCGACTGCAAGCTGCCGAGACACAGCGTGCCATTGATGCCGCTGAAAAAGCGTTGCCGGCCTGGCGTGCAAAGACGGCAAAAGAAAGGGCACTCATCCTGCGCCGCTGGTTTGAACTGATGCTCCAGCATCAGGATGACCTGGCCAGCATTCTCACACATGAGCAGGGCAAGCCGCTGGCAGAAGCGAAAGGCGAAGTGATTTACGGCGCCTCATTCATCGAGTGGTTTGGTGAAGAAGCAAAACGCATTTATGGCGATGTGATCCCGGGCTTTACTGCGGACCGTCGCCTGCTGGTACTCAAGCAAGGCATTGGTGTTGTTGCCGCGGTCACGCCATGGAATTTTCCGATCGCCATGATTACCCGCAAGGTAGGGCCGGCCCTGGCTGCAGGCTGTACGGTTGTGGTCAAGCCGGCATCAGAAACACCGTTGTCTGCACTGGCACTCGCTGCACTTGCCGAAGAGGCGGGCGTACCTCCCGGCGTCATCAATGTCGTCACAGGACCGGCCGGCGTGATTGGCCCGGTACTGACGCACAGCCCGGTGGTGCGCAAGCTGTCCTTTACCGGATCGACTGAAATCGGCAAGCAGCTGATGGCCGAATCGGCCGGCACACTGAAAAAACTGTCGCTGGAGCTCGGCGGCAATGCGCCATTCATTGTTTTTGATGATGCCGACATTGATGCAGCGGTACGTGGTGCCATGCTGTCAAAGTTCCGCAACTCGGGACAGACCTGCGTCTGCGCCAACCGTTTTCTTGTGCAGGACAGTGTTTACGATACCTTTGTCGAAAAATTCGCCGCCGCCGTTGCCAACCTTAAAATTGGGGCCGGCTGGGAGAGTGACGTCACCCAAGGGCCGCTGATCAATGCGGCCGCCTTGTCACGCGTACAAGGGCTGCTCGCCGACCTGAAGGGAGAGGGTGCAGCCATTGTCTGTGGCGGTCAGCCACATTCGCGTGGCGGCCTGTTTTTTGAGCCCACCATTGTGCGTGATGTCAAAAACGACAGTGCGCTGGCGCAGAGCGAGCTGTTCGGACCAATTGCACCAGTGATCCGTTTCAAGACAGAAGCAGAAGCCATACAGCTTGCCAATGACACCGAGTTCGGACTGGCCTCTTATTTCTACAGTCAGAACATCAACCGGATTTTCCGTGTATCCGAGGCACTGGAATACGGCATGGTAGGCGTCAATGAGGGCATCATCAGTACCGAGGTGGCACCCTTTGGTGGCGTAAAGTCGTCGGGGCTTGGGCGTGAAGGATCGAAGTACGGCATCGACGAATACCTGGAGATCAAGTACGTCTGTATTGGTGGCGTCAACTGAAGCGCTGGCGGCCTAACGGGCAGCCAGCCATTCGCCATTGATCAACAGCTCAATTGGGCGAAAGGCGATCTTGTAGCTCATTTTCTGACAGTCACGAATCCAGTAGCCCAGGTAGAGACTGTGCAACTGGCGACGACGGGTTTCCTCGATTTGCCAGAGAATGGCAAATGTGCCGAGGCTGCGTTTTTCGTAATCTGGATCGTAGAAGGTGTACACCGCAGACAAGCCGTTCTCCAGCTCGTCACATACCGCTACCGCCAGCAGCTTTCCGTCCAGTCGAAACTCGACAAAACAGGTTTCGGACCAGTCCGACGTCAGGAACGACGCATACTGTTCCACGCTGGGCGGATACATGTCGCCATCGTAATGACGGGCATTGATGTAGTGCTCGTACAGTTCGTAATGCTCTTCCCGGAAACGGGCATCACATACCAGGACATTGAGATCCTGGTTCTTTTTCCAGACGCGCAGTTGCTGCCGGTTGGGCTCAAAGCGATCCACCGGAATACGAATGGCCACACAGGCCTGGCAACTGCCGCAGTGCGGCCGATAGACATAGTTGCCACTACGGCGAAAACCGAGGTCGGACAGGTCTGTGTAAAGGCGGCGGTCCATGTTCGTTTTCGGGTCGGCAAACAGCGTGACGGCCTGCTTGCCTGGCAGATAGCTGCAGGCATGAGCCGTTGTACTGAAGAACTTGATACCGGGTGCCGTCATGGAGAGCCTCTCAAGGACCATGCCCGTTTTATAGCACAGGCAATTGCGTCCTGGGCAAGAGGCAAAGGCTATACGGGGCTGAACGGAGGATGGCGCCGCCAGTCAGGCGGTGGCAGGCCGGCATGAGTCCCCAGCCACTGGGCAAACTCGTGCCGGGGGATCAGCACCGCCCCCAGGCGCATGAGGTGGGGGTTCTCGACCTGGCCATCCACAAGGGGAATGTCCCATGCCTGACAAAGCTGCATCAGGTAGGCAAAAGCTGCCTTGGAGGCATCGGTTTCACGGCTGAACATGGACTCGCCAAAGAACAGCCGCCCAATGTTAAGCCCGTAAAGTCCTCCCACCAGCTCACCGGCAGGATTCCAGACTTCTATCGAATGGGCGATGCCACGCTCATGCAGGACGGTGTAGGAGCGGATGAATTCGGGCTGTATCCAGGTGCCATCCGCATAGGCGCGGGGCGCCGCGCACGCTTCCATCACCCGGGTAAAGCACTGGTCCACCGTAAAGCGGAAGTGGCCCTTGCGCAGCACCTTGGCAAGACTGCGGGAAGGAGACCAGCCCTTGGTCAGGAAGACGCAGCGGGGATCTGGCGACCACCAGCAAACAGGTTCGCCCGCGCTGAACCAGGGGAAAATGCCATGCTGATAGGCCTGCAACAGGCGATCAGGATGCAGGTCGCCACCAACGGCCAGAAGTCCATTGGGGTCATCCAGCGCCTCGGTAATGGGCGGAAAGCCGTACTTGATGGGGCCGAGCCGGTACAGGGGCATGGGGGAGGGCAACAGGGGGCGCCGGATGCGCCCCTGTTGCAGGGCTCACTTGAGGTTGTCGAGGTACTTTTCGGCATCAAGCGCAGCCATGCAGCCCGCACCTGCCGAGGTAATGGCCTGACGATAGATGTGGTCGGCCACGTCGCCAGCGGCAAATACACCAGGCACATTGGTCGCCGTGGCATTACCCTCACTGCCGCTCTTCACCTTGAGATAGCCGTTGGCCATATCGAGCTTGCCCACGAATATGTCCGTATTGGGCTTGTGCCCGATGGCAATGAAAATGCCGGCAACATCCACATTCTGTGTCGAGCCATCTGTGGTGCTCTTGAGACGGGCGCCCGTGACGCCGCCATCATTGCCAAGCACTTCATCCAGGGCATGATTCCAGATTACGGAAATCTTGCCTTCCTTCTCTTTGGCAAAGAGATGATCCTGCAGGATTTTCTCGGACTTGAGCTTGTCACGGCGATGAACGAGGGTGACATGGTCAGCGATATTGGACAGGTACAGGGCCTCTTCAACCGCCGTATTACCACCACCGATCACCATGACACGCTGGCCCTTGTAGAAAAACCCGTCACAGGTGGCACAGGCGCTGATGCCGCGCCCCATGAAGGCTTCCTCGGAGGGCAGCCCCAGGTACTGGGCCGACGCGCCGGTCGCAATGATCAGGGCATCGCAGGTGTACTCACCGCTATCACCCTTGAGGCGATAGGGACGCGCACTGAAATCAACCTCATTGATGTGATCAAACACCACTTTGGTACCAAAACGCTCGGCATGCGCCTGCATGCGCTCCATCAGGGCTGGCCCGGTCAGGCCATGGGCATCACCTGGCCAGTTATCCACTTCCGTGGTCGTGGTGAGCTGGCCGCCTGCCTGCATGCCGGTAATGACGACCGGATTGAGGTTGGCTCGAGCAGCATAAACTGCGGCGGTATAGCCGGCAGGGCCGGAGCCGAGAATGAGCAGACGGTGATGCTGGGCAGACATGACTTCTCCTTTTTCAGGATGGCCTGCCATCAATGGCAGACTGTGGATAATCGGGTATGGCCGGAACAGGGAGCCGGCACGAGGGGCCAATCTTAGCCTCAATCAATGGGGGCATGCTTCCTGTATATCAAGAAAGACCTTAAGCCAGCCTGAATACTGGTCGCCCAATCACAAACCTCCGACAGATCAGTGGTTTGACCCCATCTGAACTGCCGCATCACATGGCATAATCCGGCCCAGCCGTTACAATACCGCCTTGTTATCGCAGAGACTGCCCAGTTGAGCACCACGGACGACCGTCAAGCCGCTCCCCGAAAAGGGATGCGTGAAATCAATGCAATTTTCTGGAGCCTCATCGGCATCTATCTGCTGGTGGCGCTGATTACCTGGTCGCCCAGCGACTCGGGCTGGAGCCGGCTGGGTGAAGGCAGCATCAGCAATGTGGGCGGCGCTTTCGGTGCCTGGATTTCGGATGTACTGATCAGTGCACTGGGGTATGTGGCGATTGCCATTCCCGTCTTCATCCTTATCCAGGTCATCAGCCTCTGGCGAGCCACGCCGCCACTCATGAGCCTGCCCTGGCGGCTGCTGAGCCTGCTGCTGACGCTGGTGGCCATGGCATCACTGGCGGGGCTGCATTTCAGCGTCCCGTCACTGGAGCTCCGCAATGCCGCCGGCGGGATATTCGGCCTGGAGATCGGGCACTCCCTGGCCACGGCTTTTGGTGTGTTTGGTGCCACGCTACTGCTGCTGTCTGTGACCCTGATTGGCATTACCGTTGCCACAGGCCTGTCCTGGTTCTGGCTGATGGATGTCATCGGCCATGCGGTATGGGACTTTGGCTCGCTGGTCGGCAGTATCTTCAGCGGCCAGTTCCATGCCCAGCGCGAATCATGGCGGGAGCGCCGCGCCATGAAAAAAGCACTGGATGAAGCCGCACCTTCGTTCGAGCTTGCCCTCAGCAATCCCCGGGTAAAGGCCCAGCTCACGCGGGATGATCATGTCCGTACCGAGCCAGTGCTGACCGCCGAGCCGGTGAAAAAGCCAAAGCCGCGCCAGACCGATGAAAGGGTTGTCCCTGTCATCACGCCAATGGAAGCGCCCGTCAAGAAAAGTGACCGGGCCCAGAAAGAAAAGCAGCGCAGCCTGTTTGATACCACTACCGTCACTGGCGAACTTCCCTCGCTGGCGTTGCTGGACCCCGCCGACCACAGCAAGAAAAAGGGCTACAGCCCCGAAGCGCTGGAAGGACTGTCCAGACTGCTGGAAATCAAGCTGCGTGAATTCAATGTTGATGCGTCCGTGGTGGCCGTGCACCCGGGTCCGGTGATTACCCGTTTTGAAATCCAGCCTGCCCCCGGGGTGAAGGTGGCACGCATCACCAACATCGCCAAGGACCTGGCACGTTCGCTGGCCATGATTTCCGTACGTGTGGTGGAAGTGATTCCCGGCAAGTCCGTGGTCGGCATTGAAGTGCCGAATGAAGATCGCGAGATGGTGCGTCTTTCGGAAATCCTGTCATCGCAAACCTATGACGACAAGGACTCGCCACTCACACTGGCGCTGGGCAAGGACATCGCCGGCAAACCGGTTGTGGCCGACCTTGCCCGCATGCCGCACCTGCTGGTGGCCGGTACCACCGGCTCGGGCAAATCCGTGGGCGTAAACGCCATGCTGCTCAGCATCCTGTTCAAGGCCACACCAGATGATGTGCGCCTGATCATGATTGATCCGAAGATGCTTGAGCTGTCGGTCTACGACAAGATTCCGCATCTGCTCACACCCGTTGTGACGGACATGAAGGATGCCGCCAATGCACTGCGCTGGTCAGTGGGCGAAATGGAACGTCGCTACAAGCTGATGGCGGCCATGGGGGTGCGTAATCTGGCCGGCTTCAACAAGAAAATTGAAGATGCCGCCAAAAACGGTGAAACCATCCCGAACCCCTTGTGGCGGCCCGGCGAGGACAGCGCCCTCGGAGAAACTGCACCTCCGCTGGTCAAGCTGCCCTACGTGGTCGTGGTGGTGGATGAATTTGCCGACATGATCATGGTGGTTGGCAAGAAAGTCGAAGAGCTGATTGCCCGTATTGCACAGAAAGCCCGTGCTGCCGGCATACACCTGATTCTGGCAACACAGCGCCCGTCAGTGGATGTGATCACCGGCCTCATCAAGGCCAATATCCCGACCCGTATTGCGTTCCAGGTCTCCAGCAAGATTGATTCCCGCACGATTCTGGATCAGGGCGGGGCAGAGCAGTTGCTGGGGCATGGTGACATGCTCTATCTGGCACCCGGTACCAGTTTGCCAGAACGTGTCCATGGCGCCTTTGTGAGCGATGAAGAGGTCCATCGCGTCTGTAACGATTGGCGTGCACGCGGCGAACCAAACTACATCGATGAGATCCTTGAAGGTTCGCTCGAAGTCACCGATGGTGGCAAAGGCTTCGGCGGCAATGACGAGATGGGCGGCGATCCGGAATCGGACCCGCTTTATGACGAGGCAGTAGCCTTTGTCCTGGAAACCCGTCGGCCGTCGATTTCCTTTGTGCAACGCAAGTTCAAGATCGGCTACAACCGCGCAGCCCGACTGGTTGAGGCCATGGAAATGGCCGGGGTGGTCAGCCCCATGCAGTCCAACGGTCAGCGCGAAGTGGTTGTGCCGCACCGGGAGTAACAGATGCAACGTTTTCTGGCGATTGTACTGCTTTCAATGATTGGCACCTTTGCGCAGGCTGCCGACGATGCGGCTGCACGCCTTAACAAGGTGTTGCTGGGGCTTAAAAGCATGCAGGCCGATTTTTCGCAGCAAACCACCGATGGAAAAGGCCGCGTCATTCAGGCGCAGACCGGCAGGATGAGCGTAAAGCGTCCGGGCCTTTTTCGCTGGGAAACACTCAAACCATCCAGCCAGCTGGTCACCACCAATGGCAATGACCTCTGGATCTATGATCCTGAGTTGCTGCAGGCAACGAAACAGAAACTGGATCATCAGGTTGGCAATACCCCGGCCCTTTTGCTATCCGGCGATCCGCGCCTGCTGAACGAATCCTTTGTTATTTCGGAAGAGCAGGGCAGTGCAAGCGAGCAGGTTTTCCTGCTGAAGCCGCGCGCCAAGGATGCACTGTTTGATCATCTGCGCGTTCGCTTCAAGGGCAGCCAGTTACAGCAGATGGCACTGGCCGACAGTCTTGGACAGAAAACGGATATACGCTTTCTGAACGTGAAGGTGAATCCCGCCTTGCCATCAAGCCTCTTTGAATTTACGCCACCCAAGGGCGTTGATGTCATCGACGAGATCTGAGCCAGCATGACCACAACAGTTTTCCAGCCACTTGCCGCCCGCATGCGACCCTTGCGGCTGGAGGAATACGTCGGTCAGCAGCATATTCTTGCCCCGGGCAAGCCCCTTCGCGAAGCCATTGATGCCGGGCATTTGCACTCCATGATCCTGTGGGGGCCGCCTGGGGTGGGCAAAACCACACTGGCACGCCTGATAGCGGGCGCGTCAGACGCACGCTTCATCGCCATTTCTGCGGTACTGTCCGGTGTAAAGGAAATCCGGGCGGCAATTGACGAGGCGCAACTGCACAAAAAGATGGGCGAGAAAACCGTCCTGTTTGTTGATGAAGTACATCGTTTCAACAAATCCCAGCAGGATGCCTTTTTGCCTTATGTGGAAGACGGCACGGTCATTTTTATTGGTGCCACCACCGAGAATCCTTCTTTCGAGCTGAACAACGCCCTGCTGTCACGCGCCCGTGTATACGTGTTGCGCAGTCTGGAAGAGAGTGATCTGCTGGCCCTGCTTAAAACCGCAATGACAGACAGCAAGCGGGGACTGGGGGCTCTGGAACTGATGGCGGAAGACTCCGCACTCAGCCAGATTGCCCGCTCTGCCGATGGCGATGCGCGCCGTGCATTGAATATCCTGGAGATTGCAGCAGACCTGGCCGATGGCAACCACATCAGCGACACCGTGATTACCGAAAGCCTGCTGGGCAATGCCCGCCGCTTTGACAAGCAGGGCGAATACTTCTACGACCAGATTTCCGCCCTGCACAAGTCCGTACGCGGCTCTGACCCGGATGGCGCACTTTACTGGCTGGCACGCATGATTGATGGCGGCTGTGACCCGCTTTATGTGGCGCGTCGTGTCGTGCGCATGGCCAGCGAAGACATTGGCAATGCCGACCCGCGGGCGCTGCCACTGTGCCTGAATGCCTGGGATGTGCAAGAGCGTCTGGGATCTCCGGAAGGGGAGCTGGCCATTGCACAGGCGGTTGCCTATCTGGCTGTTGCCCCCAAAAGCAACGCGGTCTACACCGCCTGGAATGCCATCAGGAAACGCGTTCAGGAAACCGGTTCACTCGAAGTTCCGCTGCACCTGCGCAATGCACCGACCAAACTGATGAAAGAGCAGGGCTATGGCGCGGAGTATCATTACGCGCATGATTTCCCGGATGCCTATGTGCCGGGAGAATCCTATTTGCCGGAGGCACTGGCTGGCGAACGCTTTTATGCCCCGGTGCCACGCGGTCTGGAAATCAGGATTGGTGACAAGCTGACCCTGCTGCGCCAGAAAGACAGTGCCAGCCAATGGCAACGCATGCCGCCAAAGAGAAGCCGCTCATGAACGCGCTACATCCCTTGTTGCTGGTGGCGATCGGCGGGGCATTGGGCTCCATGACACGTTATGGTGCGGCGTCTGCCGTCAACCGATTTGCCCAGTCGTCTTTTCCCTGGGGAACACTGGCGGTCAACATCGCCGGCAGCTTTCTCATCGGCCTCGTCATGGTCCTGCTGATGAAGGCAGGGGAATGGCGCGAGAGCAGTCGACTCCTGCTGGTCACCGGGGTACTGGGCGGCTTCACCACATTCTCCAGCTTCAGCTGGGAAACATGGAAACTGATCGAGGATGGCCGCCTTGTCATGGCCATGACCAATATCATTGCCAGTGCAGGCATCTGCCTTGTCGCCACCGTTGCAGGCGCCATGCTGGCCAAACAATTCTGATTCCAACTTTCTGACATACAAGAAGACTCATCATGCTGGACCCGAAACTGCTGCGTAACGAACTGGACCTGGTCGCCGAGCGACTTTCTGTACGAAACATGGTGCTGGATACTGCTGCCATTCGTGCGCTGGAAGAAAAGCGCAAGACCCTGCAAACAGAAACCGAAAAGCTACAGTCAGAGCGTAATGCCGGCTCTAAAAAAATCGGAGAAGCCAAGAAAAAAGGCGAAGATGCCTCCGCCATCATGGCAGAGATGAATGCCATCGGTGAACGTCTGAAGAATGTGCAGGCCGAACTGGAGGCCCTGCAGGCCGAATTCGAGCAGGTACAGCTAACCCTGCCAAACCTGCCGCATGAATCCGTTCCGGCCGGTAAAGGGGAAGACGACAACGTCGAGCTACGTCGCGTTGGCACCATTCGCGAATTTTCCTTTACACCAAAGGATCATGCCGACATTGGTGAAGCGCTTGGATTGCTTGATTTTGAAACAGCCGTAAAAATTGCCGGCAGCCGCTTCTCCGTCTTGAAAGGCCCGCTGGCAAAACTGCAGCGCGCACTGACCCAGTTCATGCTGGATACGCACACACAGGAGCATGGCTACGAAGAGGTTTACGTGCCGTACCTGGCCAATGCCGACAGTTTGCGCGGCACAGGACAGCTGCCAAAGTTCGAGGAAGACTTGTTCAAGACCGGTGGTGAAAAACCGTATTACCTGATCCCGACCGCAGAAGTTCCCGTCACCAACATTGTGCGTGACGAAATTGTGCCTACCGAAAAAATGCCACTGCGCTTTGTGGCACATACACCGTGCTTCCGCTCCGAAGCCGGCTCCTATGGCAAGGACACCCGCGGCCTGATCCGTCAGCACCAGTTCGAGAAGGTTGAGCTGGTCCAGATTGTAAAGCCGGAGGATTCGCACAAGGGGCTGGAAGAGCTGACAGGCCATGCCGAGAAAATCCTGCAAAAACTTGGTCTTCCATACCGCGTCATCGTTCTTTGTGGTGGCGACATGGGCTTTTCTGCTGCCAAGACGTATGACATCGAAGTCTGGTTGCCGGGGCAGGGCAAGTACCGTGAGATTTCCTCCTGCTCCAACTTCGAAAGCTTTCAGGCACGTCGCCTGCAGGCACGCTATCGCAACCCGGAAACCGGCAAGCCTGAACTGGTGCATACACTGAACGGTTCTGGCCTGGCAGTTGGACGCACGCTGGTTGCCGTTCTGGAGAACTACCAGAACGAGGATGGCAGCGTAACCATTCCGGATGCACTGCGCAGCTACATGGGCGGACTGGAAAAACTGGCTGTCTGACGACAGATCCAGGCCACAAGAAAGCAGGAGCATTGCATGGACTACCTTCCCATATTTCTGAACATCCGTGAGCAGCGCTGTCTGGTCATCGGGGGCGGGGAGGTAGCTACACGCAAGGCGGCAATGCTGATTCGTGCCGGAGCACGAGTGCATGTGGTCTCACACGAGATTTCACCGGCTCTTAAAACTAACCTTGAAACACATCAGGGCAGCTACCGGCTTGGCTCGTATGAGCCAGCAGACCTGAATGATGTGGCAATCGTCATTGCGGCCACCGATGACGAGGCCCTCAACCGTCGCGTTCATGCCGACTGCCGCACCCGTCAGTTGCCCGTGAATGTGGTTGATGCGCCGGCACTTTGCTCTTTTGTTTTTCCTTCCATTGTTGATCGCTCCCCTCTGGTCATTGCGGTATCAAGTGCAGGCAAGTCCCCCGTCCTGGCACGCCTGTTGCGCGCCCATCTGGAGACCACGATTCCAGCCGCCTACGGGCGTCTGGCCGACATCTGCGGCGAATTCCGTGGCCTGGCCAAGCAGACATTTCCAGACACCAATGCACGGCGTGCATTCTGGGAAAAAGAGTTGCAGGGGCGATTTGCCGAACTGGTCTATGCCGGACGGGAAGAGGAGGCGAGGACACATCTTCGGGATGCATTTGCAGCGTCTGGCCCTGCGCAGGCCGGAGAGGTGTATCTGGTGGGGGCAGGGCCGGGAGACCCCGATTTGCTGACCTTCCGTGCGTTGCGCCTGATGCAGCAGGCTGATGTTGTGGTTCACGACAGACTGGTCTCTGCACCGGTTCTCGATCTGTGCCGTCGTGATGCCGAATTTATTCATGTCGGCAAGGCCCGTGCAGATCACACGCTGCCACAGGAGGACATCAATCACTTGCTGGTTCGCCTGGCCAAGGACGGAAAGCGGGTGTGTCGCCTGAAGGGAGGAGACCCTTTCATTTTCGGGCGCGGCGGTGAGGAAATTGAAGAACTGGCAGCAGCAGGAATTCCCTTTCAGGTTGTCCCCGGAATTACTGCGGCCAATGGATGTTCTGCCTATGCAGGAATTCCACTGACACATCGCGATTACGCACAATCCGTTCGTTTTGTGACAGGTCACCTCAAGGACGGCTCGCCCGAGCTGCCCTGGAGAGAGCTTATTCATGAGCAGCAGACGCTGGTGCTTTATATGGGACTGGTAGGCCTGGACAGCATCTGCCATCAGTTGATCGCACATGGCATGGCCGCAGACATGCCGGTTGCGCTGATTTCGCAAGGTACGCGGCCGGACCAGATGGTGGTTACCGGCACGCTGGCCGATATTGCCGGCAAAGTGGTTGCGAGCGGCATCAAGGCCCCCACGCTGACGATTATTGGTCGCGTGGTGGCGCTGAGAGAAAAGCTCAACTGGTTTAATACCTGACTACCCTCAGGTATTGGACGCTGCCTGATCCCTGTATTCTGATGGCGGTAATCCGGCATATTGCCTGAACGCCCTCGAGAACGCC
>JBASJP010000014.1:0-9551 GCA_049655345.1 Moraxellaceae bacterium | reverse complement strand
GAAAGCATTTCTGCTGATCTTCGCTTTCACGGCATGAAAGCCGATGGCGAAAAAATTGATGCCATGATGAAACTTTCTGCCGCCAGCTACGATGGCGAGCCTTGCACGCAGATCATCATCCGTCGTGACGACGGCCAGGCTGCAGATCTGGCTGAGAAACTGAAAGAAGCCACCAGCCTTGACTCGCTCACCGGCCTCGCCAACCGTCAGCGCTTCGAAACAACACTGGCAGATGCCGTACGAAAATCGCATCAGGACAAGTCACGTTCCGCCCTTTTTTATCTGGCCATCGACAACCTGACGCAGATTGCTGCCTCATCTGGTCTGGCAGGAACGGATGCCGTCATCAAGTTTGTTGCAGCACTGCTTGACAAGCACTTCAAGAATACCGACACCGCCCGCTTTGGTGACGCGGCCTTTGCCGTGCTCGCACCTGGCCTTGATGCAGACAAGGCAAAGGCAGAGGCAGAGATGCTGTGCAAGGAAGTGAATAACCAGCTGATTGCCCTGCCTGACGGCAAGACACAACAAACCAGTCTGAGTATCGGCATCACCATCGTGGGTGAAACCGCCCCCAGCTCGGCTGAAATGCTCAGCCGCGCCATCTCGGCCTCGGAAAAAATCAAGCTTGCCAGGGGCAATGGTGTCGAAGTATTCAATCTGGCCGAAAAAGCCTCCAGCTCCGATTCCGCCATGCTGGAACTGCTGATTGACGCAATTGAGCAGAGTAAGTTCAAGCTGCAGTACCAGCCCCTGGTCGACGTCATGGGTGAAGGTGGCGAATTCTACGAGGTGTTTGTCCGCCTGCCACTGCAGGATGGCAAGGTGCTCACGCCCGATGTATTCATGCCGGTTGCCATCGCCAACCAGCTTGGTGCCAAAGTGGATCGCTGGGTAATGCTCAATGCCGCCAAGCAACTGAAGGAACACACCAAGACCAATCCGAAATCCCGCATGATGGTCAATCTCACAGCCGAATCCCTGCAGGACACCAGCCTGCCGGCATGGATCAGCAAGCTCTCCAAGGCCATCAATCCGAGTGGCCAGCCAATCGTCCTGCAGTTCTCCGAAAGCGACATGGTGACCTATCTGCAAGCCGCCAAGGAGCAGACCTTTGCGTTGACACAAGCCGGCTGCCCGGTAGCCATCAGCCACTTTGGCACCACGCTCAATCCGCTCAATACGCTCAAGCATGTCACCGTGTCACACGTGAAACTGGATCGCTCCTTCACAGAAGATCTGAGTAACGAGCAGAACCTGGGTGCCATGAAGAAAATTTGTGCCGACCTGGCGGCTGACGACAAGAAAGTCATTGTGTCGTATGTCGAAAATGCCACGACCCTGTCAAAGCTGTGGACACTTGGTGTGCACTTCCTGCAAGGCTATTTCCTGCAGCCGCCCGGCGACACCATGCACTATGACTCGCAGGGCTGATAACCCCCGCACCTCAGGCAGACCAGATAAAAAAACCGGCACTCAGGCCGGTTTTTTTATTGTGGAACACACTGACCTCAGCGCAATTCCAGATCCCGGTCACGCACTCCCAGCAGATAAAGGATGCCATCCAGCCCCAGCGTGGAAATCGCCTGCTTGGCATTCTGCTTGACCATCGGCTTGGCACGGAAGGCTATCCCCAGGCCGGCGATTCCCAGCATGGGCAGGTCATTGGCACCATCTCCCACGGCAATAACCTGCTCCAGGTTCACGCCCTCCTTGCTGGCGATCTCACGCAACAACTCCGCCTTGCGCTGACCATCAACCACATGCCCGATCACATTGCCGGTGACCTTGCCATCCACAATTTCCAGCGCATTGGCATGCACATAATCAATGCCAAGCTTTTTCTGCAAGTACTCGCCAAAATAGGTAAACCCGCCTGACAGGATGGCGGTCTTGTAGCCCAGTGCCTTCAGCGTACTGATCAGTTGCTCGGCACCCTCGGTGAGCTTCAGGTTGGCCGCGATACCCTCCAGCACACTGGCGTCAAGCCCCTTCAACAAGGCAACACGCGCCTTGAAGCTCTGGGTGAAATCGAGTTCACCGTTCATGGCGCGCTCGGTAATCGCCGCAACCTTGTCGCCGACGCCAGCAGCCTTGGCCAGCTCATCAATGACTTCGTGCTCGATCAGGGTCGAGTCCATATCAAAACAGACCACGCGGCGGTTACGCCTGAACGCATTGTCTTTCTGGAAGGCAATATCCAGGTTGAGTTCGTTGGCCAGGCGAAGGAATGCCGCCCGCATGCCATTGATGTCCCGTGGCTCGCCACGCACCGAAAACTCGACACATGCCTTGCGCGTATCCCTGGGGGTGCCGGTTTCATTTTCCAGCGGCACGCGACCTGACAGACGTGAGAGCCCGTCAATATTGAGATCATTCGCCGCCACCAGCCCTGACACGGCAGCAATATGCTCAGCCGTGATCTTGCGCGCGAGCAGCGTCACGATATAACGCGACTTGCCATGCCCTGCCACCCACTGCTGATAACTCTCCGCCGTGATCGGCCTGAAGCGCGCCGTCAGGCCGATGTCATGCGCCGCAAACAGCACCGCCTTCATGAGCAGGGCCGACTCCTGCTCCGAGGGTGTCTCGATCAGCATGCCTAGCGAGAGATGGTCGTGAATGACCGCCTGACTGATATCGAGAATATTGACGTCATGATCGGCAAGCAGTCCCGTGATGCGGGCGCTGATACCGGGACGATCGGGGCCAGCAATAGTGATAAGGATGATTTCGCGCATGCTCGGGTCGTCTGGCGGATTTCTGGCGATTCTAGCAATTATCCGTCGGCATCGGCAGCTCGCAGACACACGGAACGATACGTCAGCACGATGACCCGGTATAATGAAACGGTTATTGGCAGGGGCAGGACGATGAGCAAGGGCACAGGACGTTGGGTTGCACTGGTAGGTGCCAGTTTTCTGGTGCACAGCATACTCGCCGTAAACAGCACGGAAACCGCCCTGTGGAACAGCCAGGGGCAACAAGGCAGCCTGCTGGCAGAGCAGCTCGCCGATGCTGCTGCGCCACTCGCCCTGGCCCGTGACATGGTCAGCCTCAGTGTGCTGACGGCCCGTTACGAGAATCACCCCGGCATCGCCAGTGTCCGCCTCTTCACGCCGCAAAACGAGCGCCTCTCGGAAGCAGGCCAGACCGATGATCAGGGCCGCCTTTTTTCCGCCCCCATGCAGCTTCAGCAACAGGCACTCGGTCAGGTCGACCTGCGCCTGCAGACACCGTCACGCGGAGACATTGTCCGCGGCAGTCTGGGCAACATCGGGCTTTCCGCCCTGCTCCACCTGCTGGTTCTGGCTGGCGGCTTCTTCATGACACGCAGTGAGCCTGCGCCCGCACGTGGTGCCCGCCCGCTGCACCCGGAAAACCGCCCCGCACCTGTGGCACCAGCCCCGCAGGCAGACATCCCCGCTACCATCACCCCCGGCAGCCATCTGCACATTGTGCTGGATGATCCAAACGGCTTGCTGCGACGCGTCAATGCCGCGATGGCCGATGAAATGCTCACGGTTTTTGATCAGCTCATTGATCGTGCCGCCCGGCTTTATGGCGGCGAAGTTGAAACGCCTTTTGGCGTGGATGGTGTCGTTGTTCACTTTCACACCGGCGACCATGAAGACAGGCCGTTCTGCGCCCTGGCAGCTGCCCAGCTGTTTCTGCAGCTGGTCAATGATGCCAGCGAAGAACGACGTGCGTGTGGCCGCCTCAGCCTGCCATGCAAGGCTGGCGTCACTCATGGTCACGCCAATGCCACACAGGCAGAAATCCTGGCGCGCACTGCGCCGACTGGCACCATTCTGACCACCGTGCCGACAGCGGCCATTTCCCTGCCCTGCCGGCTTGGCGCCGCGTTCCGTCTTGCTGTCAGCGACGACACCTCCCTGCAGGTTGCCGTCGTCGAGGCATTTGCCCCCGAATACCAGCAGCTCATCAGCAACCAGAGCCTGCACATTCTCACCCCGGCTGAAACGGCCTGAAAAAAACCGGCCACGCGGCCGGTTTTTCATCTGTCTAAAATCAGTTGTGGCCAGCGCATAACCGCCGGCCAGCTTCAGCGTGACTGTCGTGTGTCGAGTGCAAACCAGAGCAGCAGCAACGGGCCACCCTTGCGACGGCGCCACATGGCGGGTCCCATGTACAAGCCAGGCACCACTTCACGCAACTCATCACGAATGCGACGGACAGGGCGCGGATTTGCAACGCTGTCGTAGTCGAGCATGATGCACTCGGCACCATCCAGCAGTGACCGGCCAAACCGCGTCCGGAATCCGAACCAGTGCCCGCGATAGAACGGCAGGCGAAGGCGGTTGTCACCATGCCCGCTCTTCCTGGCACGGGTATCAAAGCTCTTGCCTTCCCAGGGGAAAAATCGTGATGCGGCGATGGTTCTCACCAGTCCAGCCAGCGGCGAACCATCCAGAGCGGTCACCGCGAGCATGCGCCCCCTGGTGGCACCATTGAGCACAGCAAGATTGGCCGGGACGTCACCCGCCTGATACAGCCCGCCCAGCTCTTCGGCACTGAGTCGCGCAAGGTCATCAAGCGTCAGTACCGACTTGTGTAATGCCATTGCCGTCACTTGCCCATCCTCCCGAACACACCACAAGCAAGCATAGCGTCATCCTGCTGCCATGCTTCGTCCACCTGTCGTCAGACCTCGACGCGCATGCCATCCACTTTCTGGAACCCGCGTGGCAACTTGGCGCCACGACGGCCACGTTCGCCGCGATACACCTCAAGATCACTGGCCTTGAGCGTAATGTGACGAGAGCCAGCCTGCACGGTCAGCTTCTGCCCCTCAGCCAGGGTCACCACGGCCATTACGGTCTCGTTTTCATCCGACGCAATATTCATGAGCTTGTTGCCCTTGCCCTTGGACAACTGCGGCAAATCCCTGACCGGGAAGACCAGCAGCCGCCCCTCGGTGCTCAGCACTGCCAGCAGATCCGTCTCCAGCGCCGCTACCAGCGCAGGCGTCAGCACACTGGCACCATCGGGCACATTCAGGATGGCCTTGCCGTTCTTGTTCCCCGCCTCAAGATCGCCCAGTGTCGTCACAAAGCCGTAACCCGCACTGCTGGTCAGCACCACAGACTGCTTGTTCTCGCCCATGAGCAGGCCACGGAACTGCGCACCCGGCGGCGGATTGAGCTTGCCGGACAGCGGCTCGCCCTGGCCACGCGCAGAAGGCAGGCTGCTCGCCAGCACGGAGTAGCTGCGCCCGGTCGAGTCCATGAAGTGCGCCAGCTGATTGCTACGGCCTTCGGCTTTGGCAAAAAAGCTGTCGCCTGCCTTGTAGGAGAGTGCCGCACCATCGACATCGTGACCCTTGGCCTGCCGCACCCAGCCCTTTTCGGACAGCACGACAGTGACGGCTTCACTGGGCGAAAGTTCGGTCTCTGAAAGCGCCTGGGCTTCCTTGCGCATGACAATCGGCGAACGCCGCTCGTCGCCATACTTGTTCATGTCCTCGGTGAATTCGCGCACCAGCAACTTCTTCATCTCGGCATGTGAGCCCAGGATCTTTTCCAGTCCCTTGCGCTCGTTTTCCAGATCATCCTGTTCGCCGCGAATCTTCATCTCTTCCAGTTTGGCGAGATGACGCAGCTTGAGCTCAAGAATCGCTTCGGCCTGGATATCGGAAATACCGAAGCGCTCCATCAACACCGGCTTGGGCTTGTCTTCTTCACGGATGATGCGGATGACTTCATCGATATTCAGGAAAGCAATCAACAGGCCGTCAAGAATGTGCAGGCGCGCTTCCACCTTGTCGAGGCGGTGCTGCAGGCGACGACGCACGGTCAGCAACCGGAACTCCAGCCACTCGGTCAGGAAGTCCATCAGGTTCTTGACCTGGGGACGACCATCCAGCCCGATCACGTTCATGTTGACGCGATAGGTGGTTTCCAGATCGGTGGTCGCGAACAGGTGATTCATCAACTGCTCGACATCAACGCGATTCGAGCGCGGCACAATGACCAGACGCGTCGGATTCTCGTGATCGGACTCGTCACGCAGATCTGCCACCAGCGGCAACTTCTTGGCCTGCATCTGGTCGGCAATCTGCGTCAGTATCTTGGCGCCGGACACCTGATGCGGCAGCGCCGTCACCACGATGTCGCCATCTTCCACTTCGTACACGGCACGCATGCGGTAGCCACCACGACCCGTGGCATACATGTTGATCAGCTCGTTGCGCGGCGTGATGATTTCGGCACGCGTCGGCAAATCCGGCCCTTGCACGATCTCGCACAACTCATCGAGGGAAATGCCCGGGTCCTGCAGCAGTGCAATGCAGGCCTTGGCAATTTCCTTGAGATTGTGTGGTGGCACATCGGTCGCCATGCCCACGGCAATCCCGGTGGTGCCATTAAGCAACAGGTTCGGCAGTCGCGCCGGCAGGACTTTCGGCTCCTCCATGGTGCCGTCAAAGTTCGGCTGCCAGTCCACCGTGCCCTGATCAAGCTCGCTGAGCAGGACTTCGGCATACGGCGACAGGCGCGACTCGGTGTAACGCATGGCGGCAAACGACTTGGGATCATCCGGCGAACCCCAGTTGCCCTGACCGTCCACCAGCGGATACCGGTAGCTGAACGGCTGTGCCATCAGCACCATGGCTTCATAGCAGGCCGAATCGCCGTGCGGATGGAACTTGCCGAGCACGTCACCGACGGTACGCGCCGATTTCTTGTACTTGGCCGTGTTTTTAAGCCCCAGCTCGCTCATTGCATAGACGATGCGACGCTGCACGGGCTTGAGGCCGTCACCGATATGCGGCAGGGCACGATCCATGATCACGTACATGGAGTAGTTCAGATACGCCTGCTCGGTGAACTCCGACATTTGCCGGCGTTCAGTGTTTTCAAAATCCAGATTCAATGAATCAGTCATTACGTTTTTCCAGAATCCAATCCCGTCGCCGCTTCAGCGACAGGCGATCAATCACAATTCGACTTCGGCCAGATTACCCTTGTTTTCCAGCCAGCTCTTGCGATCACTGGCGCGCTTCTTGGCCAGCAACATGTCCATCATTTCCGTGGTAGCAACAAAATCATCCAGTGCCAGCTTTACCAGCCGGCGCGTATCCGGAGCCATGGTGGTTTCACGCAGCTGCAGGGGGTTCATTTCACCCAGACCCTTGAAGCGCTGCACATTAGGCTTGCCGCGCTTGTTTTCCGCCTCCAGGCGATCGAGGATGCCGCGCTTCTCATCTTCATCGAGCGCGTAAAACACTTCCTTGCCAAGATCAATGCGGTACAGCGGCGGCATGGCAACAAAGATGTGGCCGCGCTCCACCAGCGGACGGAAGTGCTTCACAAACAGGGCGCACAACAGGGTCGCGATATGCAGACCATCGGAGTCAGCATCAGCGAGGATGCAAATCTTGCCGTAGCGCAGTCCTTCCAGGTTATCCGAGGCCGGATCAACACCGATGGCCACGGCAATGTCATGCACTTCCTGCGAGGCAAGAATTTCGCCGGAGTCCACTTCCCAGGTATTCAGGATTTTCCCGCGCAGCGGCATCACGGCCTGGAACTGGCGATCACGTGCCTGCTTGGCGGAGCCACCGGCGGAGTCGCCTTCCACCAGAAACAGTTCAGAGCGGGCAATATCGGACAGCGAACAATCCGCCAGTTTGCCGGGCAGGGCCGGCCCCGAAGTGATTTTCTTGCGCGCCACCTGCTTGCTCTGGCGCAGACGCTTTTGTGCATTGTTGATGGCCAGCTCGGCCAGCTGCTCGGCAACATCGGTATGCTGGTTCAGGTACAGCGAGAACGCATCCTTCACCACACCCGACACAAAGCTGGCCGACTCGCGCGATGACAGACGCTCCTTGGTCTGGCCGGAGAACTGCGGGTCCTGCATCTTCAACGAAATCACGAAGACACAACGATCCCATACGTCTTCCGGTGACAGCTTGATGCCACGCGGCAACAGGTTGCGGTATTCGCAGAACTCACGCAGCGCATCCAGCAGGCCGGTGCGCAGACCGTTCACATGCGTACCGCCCTGCGCCGTGGGAATCAGGTTGACGTAGGACTCCTGGATCAGTTCGCCACCTTCCGGCAACCACTGCACCGCCCAGTCCACCGCCTCCTTGGCTGCGGCAAAAGCGCCCACAAACGGCTCGTCAGGCAAGGTGATGAATTCGCGCGTTGATTCCTTGAGGTAATCCGTGAGGCCGTCTTCGTAATACCAGGTGAGTGTCTCGCCGCTCTGGTGATCGGTGAACACCATGGTGAGCTTGGGGCACAGTACAGCCTTGGCCTTGAGCACATGCTTGAGGCGGGACACGGAATACTTCGGGCTATCGAAATACTTGCCGTCGGCCCAGAACCTTACCGTGGTTCCCGACTGCCGCTTCGGTGCGGAGTCGATCACGGCAAGCTGTGTCACCGCATCACCGTCCCGGAATTCCTGCTGGTAGACATTGCCATCACGACGCACCGTCACAATCAGGTGTTTCGACAACGCATTCACTACCGAAATACCGACGCCATGCAAACCGCCGGAGAACTGGTAATTCTTGTTGGAGAATTTTCCGCCGGCATGCAGACGGGTCAGGATAAGCTCTACACCGGACACCTTGTGCTCGGGGTGAATGTCCACCGGCATGCCACGACCATCATCGGTCACGGACAGCGAACCATCCGCATACAGATCCACCTGAATGCGCGTGGCGTGTCCTGCAAGGGCTTCGTCAACGGAGTTATCGATGACTTCCTGCGCAAGGTGATTGGGACGCTGGGTATCGGTGTACATGCCCGGGCGCTTCTTGACCGGGTCCAGCCCGGACAGCACCTCAATGGCTTCTGCTGTGTAATTGTTGCTCATCTACCCACAACCTGATTATTCAGAAATTCCACAATGGACGGCAGCTTCGCCACAAAGCCCTCATAGGCATGCGAGCCACCCTCCGTAATATCAACATGACAGGCAGCATAAAAATCTGCTGCCTGCCGGTAATCCAGGGTTTCATCACCCGTTTCCAGCAACACCCACAGTCGCTCCGGGTACCGCGGAGAAACATCCATGTGCGCCAGCACGGCAATATCCTCATGGCGAAGCTCGGCGGCTTCACCCGTATGGTAATTGCTTACCTCCCCCAGATGCTGTGCCAGCAACTGATGGGGATGTACCGCCGGATTGATCAGCACCGCACGCAAGCCCAGACGGGCTGCCAGCACATTGGCATAGAAGCCACCCAGCGAAGAGCCGATCAGGCCCGGTGGCGACCCGCAAGCCTGCACGCTGGCGACAAGGAGGGCAAGAGCCTTTTCCGGATCAACCGGCAGTGCCGGCACATGAATCCGTATATCCGGCTGGTATTGTGCGGCCCATGCCAGCAACTGCTGCGCCTTGGCAGACTGTGGCGAGCTGTTGAAGCCATGGATGTAGATCAGCTCTTTCATTTCTGCCATCCCACAAACAAAAAATGCGCAACTGCGCATTCTTGTGAATCCTGTCCAGCATGCCGGGCCTGTCGATCAGTACCCCTTCACCGACATGTCCACATCAAAGACGACACCTTCCAC
>JBASJP010000013.1:0-6659 GCA_049655345.1 Moraxellaceae bacterium | reverse complement strand
TGCCGGCGCAACAAATACCGAATCTTCTCTTGCAATACAACGCGGTTTAGTCCTCGAAGCGTGAGCCGACATTCGAGGGCGCGGCATGCTGGGCTATAGTCGGAGAACATGAATGGTTGAAAATGAAGTCGGCGTTGACCAAATTTCGCCAAGATAGGCGCTCGACTACATTACGTTAGCCATGACCAACTTCCACCTCACGCTCATGCATCGCGAAGCCCTCCGCCGACTTAATGACGCAAAGGTGTTATCTGGCCGGGGAGATTCGGCACACTTACTTTCTCTTTTAGGTTTCGAGCTGCTTCTGAAGCTTGTACATGAGGTTGCCGTCGGTCAGAAGACTCCCCACGGACACAAGTACCACCTAATTTTTCGCGATCTACCTGCGGAGACTCAAAAAGAAATTCTCGAACGAGTCGGTAACCGTATTGGTCCTTCTGCACTGAATACCGCGGCGTCAGATATTTTCAAAGAGTGGGGGGCTAATTTCATTAGCCTGCGCTATCCCTACGAAAAATACGAGGGACTAACTGAAGAGGAATATCTTCGCCTGGGTGACCAGTGGGTTGAGGCAGGGGCTCACCTCGAGGAGGCTCAATTCCGCTACTTCCCGGAAGAATTATTTGGCATGGTTGAAGGCCTTATGCAGATGGCCGACGAAATGGCTAACGAGTAAGGTTAGATCGTGCGAAGCCACGATCTGAACCGTTTGTTGGACGAGCCCGGCCAGACCTGCCTCTCTTCTGAAAACATCTTTTTACGTCCCACCGCCCGCGTAGCGTCTTGGGGTGATCCAAGCCCGCCGGTGGCGATGATTTAAGCCATCATTGCAATGGCACGCTGCCAAAACTGGCATTTTTCTTGACCCAATCAGCCCAGTGGTACTGTTTTGGGCCGAGCCCCGCCACAGCACCCGGTGGGCACTGATGCGATCAGCTTGATTCTTGCGATTTACGTCGCTGCAATACCCTCACGGTTGGCACCTGTCGGCGGCGCGATCACCGGCAACATGCGCCGACGCACAATGGCCATGGCAGCGCCGCAACAGCGGCAAAGCAGCTTGGCCCGCTCAGTTGGGGCCACTGGTGCTGACGGGGCACGAGCCTTGCTGCAAGTCTTGAACACCAGCAGCCGCAGCAACGCAATCAAGCGTTTGCTGTTGGGGTGCAAAAACCCATAGTTGCGTGCCCGCCGGAAACCCTTGGGCAACACGTGCTGCAACACCAGCCGTAGAAACTCCACCCCACTGACAGTGCGCTGCGCGGGCTTCCTTGTTTTGCTGTCACGCCAGCGGTAGGTAACCTGGCCGTTCTGACAGCGCAAAATGTCTTTCTCTTGAATCACCCCCCGGTACAAATAGCGCCCCAGATAAACCAGCGCTGGTCCGCCGTTACCCACAGACTTGCAGTCCACCACCCACTCACCCGGCAAGTCGGGCGGCAACTGCAACCCCAACTCAGCCACGGCGGCCAGAAACTTTGCCCGAAACACCTTGGCCAGGGCCTCGTGGTTGAACAAATAGCCGTCCCCCTTGGATGTCTTTCGCAGTGTGCGCCACAGGCCTTTGTTGGCATCCAGTGCTGCCGCTGGCATCGCCAGATGCACATGCGGGTGAAAGTCAAGTTTGCGTGAATGGGTGTGCAGCACCGCCACCGCACCGGCACTGCCCTGCAACTGTCGGTGGTTTAGGCTGAACGTGCGCAGTGTCTGCCAGGCGCAGTCCATCAATGCGGCATACAGCAGGCGCTGATGCTGCCAAACCAGCGCGCGCAGCTCAGCGGGCAAAGTGAACGTGATCAGGAAATAGTTACCCGGCACCAAGGCCTGCGTTTGTCGCTCAATCCAGCGCTGGCTCTCAAAGTGCTGACAGTGCGGGCAATTGCGGTGACCACAGGAATGCGGCACCACGCGCTGCTCGCCACAGTCGCCACACTGGGCCAACATGCCTGGGCCCAGGACAGAGCGACAGTTCTTCATGGCATTCAAGGCCTGGCGCTGACTGGGCAACACGCTGGCACCGTACTGCGCCAGGAAGGCTTGCCCAAAGCGCTCGATGAGGGTGGCCAGGGTGATCATTTGACCGTCCCCCAGTTGAGGGTGAAGCGGTTCATCAAGGCCTCGATGCGGGCGTTGGCCTGATCGTTGGTGTGGCTGGTCAGATGGGTGTAGCGGGCGGTGGTGAGAATGGAGTAGTGGCCCAGAATCTTTTGCACCTCAAGCAGGTCAACCCCGGCTTCAATCAAATGAGTTGCATAGCTGTGGCGAAGGCTGTGGGGGGTAATCTTTTTTTTAGCCCGCAGTCGATGGCCACTTGATGCAGGGTTTTTTGCACACCACCACGGTCCAGTGGCGTGCGCGCATTACGCGCGCCGCTCAAGCCCTCATGGCGATTGGGGAACAGCAACACAGGGTTTTGGTGCGTTTGCCAGAATTGGCGCAAGACCAAGAGGGTGGCCTCAGGCAACGGGACAAAGCGGTCGCGATTGCCTTTGGAATCACGAATATGCACACGGTGGCGCACCGCATCGATGTCCGCCACGGTCAAAGCCAGTCCTTCGCTTAGACGCAAGCCCAGGCTGTACAAGATGAAATAGAACACCCGATAACTCAGGGTACGGGTGGCAGAAAACAGGGCTTGCGCTTCCTCGACGGTGACGATATCGGGCAGGCGGGAAACCTTGGGCGGTTTGATGAAGTTGGGCATGGCCCAGGGCTTGCGCAGTACATGCAGGGTGTAGAACTTGAACCCATACAGATCGAGTTTGACCGCGCTCCAGGAATGCGAGGCGACAAGATCGTGGAAGTAGTCGGTCAGTTGCGCTGGCGATAAGTTGTCGATCTGGTGGTCGAAGTAGTCACCCATGCGCCGGATGGTGCGGGCATAAGCGTCGATGGTCTTGGGCTGCAGGCCCTTGAGTTTGAGGTGCTTGAGGTGGCTGCGGTACGTGCTGCTAAAGGGCTCAGGAAACGCGCTCGGGTCAAACCCGCCGGGGTAAGTGAACATGGGCAAACTCCAGGTAAGTTGAGGTCAACATGCATCACAATTGACACATGTGCCTACAGCTTACGAATTCACCGACTGGGGTTTCACTCCGCGTAGCGGCTTCGTCCAACAATTCGTTCCAGCGGACGCCTATCGCCGCTGAACTCCAACGTTAAAGCACAAAATCCGGTGATTTGTATGGCCGCTGTCTGGGAATTTGGCTGTCGGCTATGGGTCTGGAACTGAAGTTCACCCCGGCGAACGGTCAGGACCCCGGCATCCGGCAGGAGTAGACACATAGCGGAAATCCAACTTTAGGGTCAAAAATCCTAAAGCTTGAGTTCAATTCGAAGAAAGCCGACCTTCGCCGAAACGTGCCCATTTATCGGGACCGGTCATTCAGGTGAGCGATATACGTCTGTCGACTCTATGGCTTCTGGGAGCGTTTGCAGGTATTCGCGACCGGAAGCTTTCTGTTACCCAATTTACTGCCGGTCACCAGCCGTTCGTGGTGTTCGGCCACGCGCACATCGTCGCCGCTCGAAGGTGGCCATCAACTTTACCGATTGCCCAACCCTCGTGCAGCGCTTACGTCGCCTTTAACTGATCGAAACTTATGGGTAGCGTTTTCCCTGATCAGACGAAGACGTGGCATCATGCCCCAAAGACAAATCCACTCAAATGGCTCATTCCGACTTCAATTCCAGCCGAGACTTGTTCCGGCAACTGCTTCAGTCGTCGCCTGACCCGGCTTGGATCATCGACGACAACAGGTTTGTCGATTGCAATGAAGTCGCTATCAGGACTTTGGGCTACGCATGCCGGGAGGAGCTCCTAAACGTCCACCCGTCAAAGCTCTCGCCACCGATTCAACCTGACGGACAGGACTCATTCGTCAAGGCTGAGCGCATGATGTCGATCGCCAAGGAAAAGGGCGCACACCGTTTTGAATGGATACATCGCAAGGCCGATGGCACCAGTTTTGACGCTGAAGTCACGCTCTCAATCGTCAAACTGGAGAACCGGCCGGTCATCTACTGCGTTTGGCGAGACCTTACAGCGATCAAGCAAGCAGAGGCGGATCTGAAAAGACGTGAAAAGCAGTTTCTGGCGCTGTCAACCATGTCTTCTGACTGGTTCTGGAACCAAGACGAGGAATTTCGATTCACCGAGTTCTATGGCACTTTCGCCAGCGACTTTACGCCACCGGCCGGGTCACTGGGCAAAACCCGGTGGGAGCTCAATGTTGAACTAACGCCGGAGCAATGGGCAGCACACCGCGCCATCCTCAACGCCCATTTGCCATTCAGAAACCTGGAGTACCCGATCACAGGTGACCAAGGTGAGGTGCGCTGGTACAGCATCAGCGGTGATCCTCGGTTTGACGAGACCGGCCGTTTCGCAGGCTATCACGGAACCGGGCGCAACATTTCCCCGCGCAAGCAGCTGGAACTGGCGTTGACATCAAGGGATGCCAGAATGCGTAACCTTGTGCAAGCCATTCCAGACCTGGTCTGGCTGAAGGACTCCGAAGGGGTCTATCTGAACTGCAACCAGATGTTCGGGCGCTTTTTCGGCGCCCAGGAAGCGGACATTATTGGCAAGACCGACTACGACTTTGTGGACAAAGAGCTGGCCGATTTCTTCCGTGCACACGACCGCAATGCCATGGCAGCAGGCAAGCCCAGTGTCAATGAGGAATGGTTGACGTTCGCCGATGATGGCCATCGGGGACTGTTCGAGACGATCAAGACGCCCATGCTTGATGAGGAAGGGACGCTCATCGGCGTGCTGGGCATCGCCCGTGACATTACGGCACGCAAGGCTGCCGAAGACCAGATCCAGAGTTTGGCTTTCTCTGACCCCTTGACCGGCCTGCCCAACCGCCGACTTCTGATTGACCGACTCAAGCACGCCTTGGCTGCCACAACCCGTCATCAGCGCCAAGGCGCGCTACTGCTCATTGATTTGGATGACTTCAAAACCCTCAATGACACCCTCGGCCATGACCAGGGTGATCTGCTACTGCAGCAGGTCGCAAGCCGATTGCTGGCTTGCGTGCGTCAAAGCGACACCGTGGCACGCTTGGGCGGGGATGAATTCATCATTCTGCTCGAAGACTTGAGCCAAGATGACCAGGAGGTTGCCACGCAGGCCAAGGCCTTTGGCGAAAAGGTCCTTGCCGCGCTCAATCAGCCCTACCAGCTCGACGGTTCATCGCATCACAGCACGGCCAGCATCGGCATCACCTTGTTCGACGGCAGCCACCTGGAAAACACCGAAGAACCTTTGAAGCAGGCTGAGTTGGCCATGTATCAGGCCAAGGCCGCAGGCCGCAACACCTTGCGGTTCTTTGACCCGCAGATGCAGGCCGTGGTCAGCGCCCGTGCGGTACTTGAGACGGGTTTGCGCGAGGCAATGGTGCAACACCAGTTCCTTGTTTACTACCAGGCCCAAGTGAATGGCGAGCATCAGATCACCGGAGTGGAAGCACTGGTGCGCTGGCACGATCCGCGCCGTGGCATGGTGTCCCCCGCCGAGTTCATTCCCCTGGCCGAGGAGACCGGACTGATCTTGCCTCTGGGTCAATGGGTGCTGGACACCGCCTGCACCCAGTTGGCGCGCTGGGCCAGTCAAGCCACGATGGCCCACCTCACGGTGGCGGTGAACGTCAGTGCGCGCCAGTTCCACCAGATCGACTTCGTTGATCTGGTGCTCGATACGCTCAAGCGCACGGGCGCCAACCCGCGCCAGCTTAAGCTCGAACTGACCGAGAGCATGTTGGCTAGCGACATTGAAGGGGTCATTGCCAAAATGAGTGCGCTCAAAAGACGCGGCGTAGGTTTCTCTCTCGACGACTTTGGCACTGGCTACTCTTCACTGGCCTATCTCAAGCGCCTGCCGCTGGATCAACTCAAGATCGACCAAAGCTTTGTGCGCGACATTTTGCTCGACCCCAATGATGCAGCCATTGCAAAGATGGTCATTGCCCTAGCCGACAGCATGGGGTTGGCAGCGATTGCCGAAGGGGTGGAGACTCAAGCACAGCGCGATTTCCTCGCCAGCCTGGGCTGCCGTGCCTACCAAGGCTATTTGTTCAGCAGGCCGTTGCCGCTGGATGAGTTTGAGGCGTTTGCGAAACGCGCTTGACGCGGCCAACTCAATGACAGCTTCGGAGCGACCATATTGCAGGGCTGAACGACGGCTATGTGTCTGGTCTTGACGATGGCGGCTGTGCCAAACAGTTCTCTAGGTCATAACCGGCTCCAGGTAGAGTCGAGATGTGGCGCGGTAGATCCAGTCATGAAGCAGTTTCTGTTTGCCGCCTCGTAGCTACGATCCGGTGCCTTTTGTTGCCCATTACCGGAGTCCCCGTTCCCACATCCCCCTCATGCGTTTGATACTCTTCTTGGACGGGCGCATGCTAATGTAGCCGAATGCTTTGCCCAAGAAGTGCCAAGCCTGCGCCCCATCACCAGTAGGTTCGATGGTTACGTCGAACAGATGATGCGGGTCATCAACGCTGCCTTTTCTGCATCAAGGTGATAATTTTCCCCCTGGAACGCGAGTTGGCGCCCATTGGGTTCCACTTGACCAAGTAAACGGCGTCGTGCAGCAACAGCTCACAAGGCAGGCCTTCGGCGGCAGCGGCAATGGCGGCATCAATGGCGGGCAG
>JBASJP010000012.1:0-8419 GCA_049655345.1 Moraxellaceae bacterium | reverse complement strand
CTCCGCGTCAGCCGAGCTGGCCGTCACTGCACTGCCTACCTCGCCGTCCGGATTGATATCCACAAACGCATCCAGCGGACGTGCCGGGTACTTTACCCAACCACCCTTGTTTGCATCGGTGTTGTAGCGCGAGTACCCCATGCGGACAAACCCTGGCACTGCCTTGACGTTATCGGCCGCACTACCGAACAGGATTTTCTGCAGGGCATTGCGCATGGCCGTCAGGCGCATCGGATTGGCGGCGGTACAGCCACTGTTTGCACCATTCAGGCAGAAATCCATGGAGCCGGAGGTATCCAGCATCATCATCAGCGTGGGCGCCAGATCGGTATCAACAGCCATCTTTCGCGCATACACTTCTGTATCACTTGCCTGAGCGGCCGGCACGATGGCCAGCCCCAGATATAACGATGTCGCCGCACCGACCAATACCTTGCGAGCAAGGGCTGACTGGCGAACGCTGTTGATCAGACGCTTCATGATCTTTTCCTCATGCAAGCCCGGTAGGGCCGGTTCATTCGTTAAAGCCATAGTTGTATTCCTGAACCATCGTCGTGAATACAGCACCGGCGTCAGTCAGGCAGTCAGTTACAGTCACAGCACTATCATCATTCGGCATGGCCAGACACCCATTAAGGTCATCTGAATCAGCCGATCCATACACAGGAATAACAGCCGTCGAATGCACCCTCAGCCGGTAAGTAGGAATACCGGCACGATCTGCATCAGTCCCGAGCACCAGCGCCTTCATCGGCTCACCGTCTGCATTGGCCGGCACCTCGACTGAAACCTGGTTGATGGCCACATCACGGGCGCTGGTAAAGTCAGCAGCCACATCGGCCTGGCAAGCGCCAAGACGAAGACGCTCCCCCTTGGTGACGCAATAAATCACCTCGGAGCCTGGCGCATTAAGAGCAGGGCCGATAACGCCTGTCACCTGACCCGCTTCATAAAGACCCGCGCTGACTCGCTGCTCGAAGGAAACCAGCCCCGCATCAGCAGACTGAAAAACCACCGCACTGACCTGACTGTTTGTTGCGATGGTCAGACTGGTAAGCCCCATCCTTACGGCAGTGATGCCAAGCACCGTGATCACCAGAAGGATCAGCATCACAACCAGGATGGCTGCACCTCGCTGTTTTCTCATCTTCACGCCGGCATTCCTCAAAGCTCGTTGCGCAAGGCAATCGAGGTCACAAATACCCGGCGGATACGTCCATCACCCGGAACATCATCCACCAGTTGATCCAGAACATTAAGGTCTGGTGCATCACCCATCTGCGGGCCGGCACGATCCACCGAAGAAACCATCGCCCCCAGCCTGACCACCAGCACCGGAGGGCGTGGCGGAGCAATGAGGGCATACTCATCCGGACGAAGGTAACGCATGGGATACCCAGCAAGACCCGTCCCGAGCAGTACCTGCATGTTTTCAACGGCGCCCAGCAGCACCACACCCGCATCACCAACATTGCTAAGAGCGGATTGATCGTGCCAGCCGCCATCACAGGCCAGGGCTGATTCTGCGTTCGTGCCCGCATCTGCCCTCAGGAAATACCGGGAAACAACGTAGTTTCCGGCTGTCACCGCATTACCCTCGCAATCAACGGTGTCTTCCAGCGTCAAACGCTGAATCAGCAACTGATCGCTACTACCCAATCCTGTTGCCGACACGCCATTGGCGGTCACCCAGCCAGCCGATGCACCTGGCATTTCTGCCGCATCCACCACCACCGCAAGAAAGGGGTTAATAAAAGCCCCGTCAGGGCGCATGCCCGCAGGGCGAACATCACGACTGATGAAATCAAGCGCAAAGCGCCCATTGTCCTGCACATCACTGATACCGCGCTGCTGGCTAAAGCTTGTGGCATTGGTCAGCAGCAACTGGGTGGCGGCTGCAGCAACCAGAAGCCCCAGCACAAGCGAAATCATCAGCTCGATCATGGTGAAACCGCGGCTATGACTGAAGCGTTTCATTGATAAGCCTCCATCATCACGCACGCAGCGCCATTACGGTAAGTCCCGTCGTTGGTAACGCAATCCGTGTCGCCCCCACCAACCGTTGGAGTGGTATCGTCCCAGCTGACATAAATACAATTCGCCAGGCTACCCGCGCACTGCTGCATGCGAACCTGGCCATTGGACAACAGGGTGGCTGCCGAATTGACCACATTGTCCATGTCATACTGAGCCACCTGTGCAGGCGTGCAATCCGCCGTTTCACACGCAGAAATATCGCCGCCATCACGCCAGTTGGCTGCCGTTATGTAGAAAGCCATCTGCTTGGAGTTGAGGCGAACACGCTCCGCGAGATCCTGGGCAATTGCCATGGCCTGGGTTCGGGCAAATGCATCTCCCCCTGTCGTCGAAGCCCGCACCTGCAGCCCGACGAAGCCCATTACGCCAATCGACAACAGTAGCAGTGCCACCATGACCTCCGTCAGACCGGCACCTTGCTGAAGCTGTTTACTTCCCATCATATCCATCCTCATGGGTTGCAGACGCTGGCGTCTGCATGGCGAGTCAACCCGGTACGTCCTGTTCGTGACAGCCAGACAGTGTTTCCCCTTTCGGTAGTTACACCATCATCGCAGACCACAAACTCGACGGTATTAATGGGCACCCCCGCGGTAGTCCCTACCAGTCCGTTTGGCTGAAACACAACACCAGCCACTGCCGGATCATCCACGATGGTCACCGTGTCGGCCACGCCGCGATGGGCTGCCAGATCAGGCACCCCGGGCAAAGGCAACTCAAACGCCATGATCCATCCATTCTGCCAGCCCCCCTGGGAAGTGAGGCTTACGGGACGCTGTTTGCCAGCGGCCTGATTCCTTGCCTCCAGCAAGGCCGTCACAAGGTCCCCGGCTGCTGCACGGGCACGGGCATTGGCTTGAGCCTGCTGGAGTCCCGGTACAGCCAATGCCGCCACGATCGCCATCACAAGAATTACCATCAATGATTCGATCAGCGTGAAGCCCTTGTTTCTGTGCACTGACATATCCTGTCCAAAAGTGACCAAAGTGAAACCCTTCTCTGATGGGTGAACCTTAGTGTTACACCCGCCCACTCTCAACCGTCAAAAGATGGCCGGCTGAATACGGGGAACAGACGGAAACACCTGTTCACCAAGCGTGAACCGGTTCATATTTCAGAGACTTAGCGGTGTTTGAAGACAAACGGCACTCCTTGCCGATGGACGATTTTCAATCGCCGGCGAGCCTTAAAGACCCGCCATTTATCATTATTATCGAGCTCGATGGCCCGGTTCCGCACACAAAACAGCTCACACCGGCTGGACGGGTATCCGCAACTCCTTCGGCATGGAGAAAACAACATGCTCCGGACGCCCGACCAGCTCTTCAGGCACCGCCCCACCCCACTCACGCAGGCGGTCCACCACCTGCTGAATAAGGATTTCAGGGGCCGAGGCGCCCGCCGTCAAGCCTACTACTGTAACACCGTCAAACCACTCCCTCTGCATTTGACCAGCATTATCAACAAGATACGCGCGCGACCCCATGCGCTCAGCCAGTTCACGCAGGCGATTGGAGTTGGACGAGTTTGGGGAGCCCACCACCAGCACCACTTTAGCCTCCGCCGCCAGTTGCTTCACGGCATCCTGACGGTTCTGGGTGGCATAGCAGATATCGTCCTTGCGGGGTCCCTGAATGGCAGGAAACTTCGCCCGCAACGCATCAATTACGCGTGACGTGTCATCCACTGACAGCGTGGTCTGGGTAACAAAGGCCAGATGCTCCGGATTGCGCACCTGGAGGGCAGCCACATCCGCCTCGTCCTCCACCAGATAGATATCGCCGCCCTGACGACGGTCGTACTGGCCCATGGTGCCCTCGACCTCGGGATGCCCCTCGTGGCCAATCAGGATGGCCTCGGTGCCCGTCCGGGCATAACGCATGACCTCCATATGCACCTTGGTCACCAGCGGACAGGTCGCATCGAACACCTTGAGGCCGCGACGGGCCGCCTCGTCCTGCACAGCCTTTGATACCCCATGCGCAGAGAAGATCACCACGCCATCATCCGGCACCTGATGCAGCTCTTCGACAAACACCGCACCGCGGTTGCGCAAGTCGTCCACCACGAACTTGTTGTGGACGACTTCATGCCGGACATAGATAGGAGGCCCAAAGACCTCCAGCGCCCGGTTGACGATCTCGATGGCACGGTCAACCCCGGCACAGAAGCCACGGGGATTGGCAAGTTTGATCTGCATGATGAGGCCCTCCTGCTATACCCGTTGCCCAAGGCTGACCGGGCTGGCATCGGCATCCATGACACGAATGATATCCACTTCGAACACCAGGTCACGGCCCGCCAGCGGATGATTGAAGTCCACGGTGACCGTATCATCGTCAAAGGCCTTGACCACCCCCGGCAACTCGCCCGACTTGTCGGCGAAGGAGATGATCATGCCTTCCTCCAGAGTCAGGTGACTGAACTGGACACGGGTGAACACCTGCTGGTTATCCGGATTCCAGTCGCCAAAGCCATGCGCCGCATCAATGAACACGGAGCGACGATCACCGGCGCGCAAACCAAAAACAGCTTTTTCAAACCCGGGGAGCAGACTGCCATCACCGACCGTGAACTCGGCAGGCTCCGGACGCTCCCGCGTAGAGTCGATCTGCTGGCCATCCGCCAGGGCAATCGAGAAGTGCAGGGTGACTTTCTTGCCAGGACCAATCATCTCAGCCATTGGCGGCCTCACGTTTCTTTTCAAGAAAAAGGGAGTCGAAAATCAGCATGGCTGCGCCCACACTGATACCGCAGTCAGCAATATTGAATGCGGGAAAGTGCCATGTGCCGCAGTGAACATGAATGAAGTCCACCACATAACCGAGCATCATGCGGTCATACAGGTTGCCGAGCGCACCACCCAGCACCAGCACCAGCGCACACGCCAGGAAGCGTGCATTGGCCGGCAGGGTTTTCAGCCAGAACAGGATGCCCCCGCTGACCACCAGCGCAATGCCGGCAAAAAACCAGCGTTGCCAGCCTCCGGCGTCATGCAGAAAGCTGAAAGCGGCGCCGTAATTATGAGCAAGCGTCCAGCTGAACATCGGCAACAGGGAGACGGACTCACCCAACTGCATCGTTGCCGAGAAATACATCTTTGTCGCCTGATCCAGCACGATCACCAGCGCCGCCAGCCAAAGCCAGGAAAAGTTCTTGCGTACCTGTTCGTTCACGAATGACTCACTTCAGTTTTCTCAGGCAAAACGGCGGACTTCGCCCTTGCCATCCGGCAGGTTGTCCGCACAGCGTTCACAAATATCCGGATGCGCCGCATTGGCGCCTACATCCGCACGGTAATGCCAGCAGCGCGCGCACTTCTGATGTGTCGATGCCGAAATTTTCACACGCAGACCTTCAAGCTCGGTCAGCACGCCCTGTTCAGAGAGTGGTTGCAGACGCACGGCTGAGGTAATCAGCACAAAACGCAGCTCGTCACCCATGGCGGCCAGCGCCTGCTGACGCTCGGGCGACACATACAGGTCTACTTCTGCAGAGAGCCCCGCGCCCACTTCCTTGCGGTTACGTGCCTCCTCGATTTCCTTGTTCACGGCAGACTTCACGGCCATCACGTCATCCCAGTAACCGCGGGTGAGCGTGACGTCATTGCTGTTTTCCGGCAGCTCGGCCAGCCCTTCATACCAGGCCTCGAGGAATACGGACTCGGAACGCTGTCCCGGCAACACCGCCCATATTTCTTCGGCAGTAAAGCTCAGCACCGGCGACATCCAGCGCGTGAAGGCTTCGGCAATATGGAACAAGGCCGTCTGTGCCGAACGCCGTGCCAGCGAATCCGGCTGCGTCGTGTACTGACGATCCTTGATGATGTCGAGATAGAAACCACCCAGCTCGGCCACGCAGAAGTTGTGCAGACGGTGATAGATCTGGTGGAACTGGAAATTATCGTAGGACGTTCTGATTTCATCCTGCAGCAGGGCGGCACGGTCCACCACCCAGCGATCGAGCGCCAGCATGTCTTCGGTCTTCACCAGATGCTGCGCCGGGTCAAAGCCGTTGAGGTTGGAAAGCAGGAAACGCAGGGTGTTGCGGATACGGCGATAGGTATCCGACATGCGATTGAGGATTTCATCGCTCACCGACATTTCGCCACGGTAGTCCGTGGCCGCCACCCAGAGACGGATGATGTCGGCCCCCAGGGTCTGCATCACCTTCTGCGGTGCCACCACATTCCCCACCGACTTGGACATCTTGCGACCCTGTCCATCCACGGTAAAGCCATGTGTCAGCACTGACTTGTAGGGTGCGGCTCCATTGGCGGCCAGCGAGGCCAGCAACGATGACTGGAACCAGCCACGGTGCTGGTCAGAGCCTTCCAGATAAAGATCCGCCGGAAACTGCAGCCCCTCAAAGCGCTTCAGCACGGCGGTATGGGTCACGCCAGAATCAAACCAGACATCCAGCGTATCGGTAACCTTGTCGTAGTTTTTCGCTTCGTCGCCGAGCAGTGCCTCGGCAGACAGATCAAACCAGGCATCAATCCCGGCCTGTTCCACCTTGAGCGCCACCTGCTCGATCAGCTCGGCAGTCTGCGGATGCAGCTCCCCGGTTTCCTTGTGCACAAACAGCGTGATCGGCACACCCCAGGTGCGCTGGCGCGACACACACCAGTCCGGGCGACCGGCAATCATGCCCTCGATACGGGCCTGCCCCCAGTCCGGCACCCACTGCACCGCCGGAATGACCTGCATGGCCATGTCACGCAGACCACCTTGCACCATGCTGATGAACCACTGCGGCGTGGCACGGAAAATGATCGGTGTCTTGTGGCGCCAGCAATGCGGATAGCTGTGCTGGATTTTCTTGTGAGCCAGCAGCAGTGAGCGATTCGCGCGTGACGTTTCTTTCAGCGCCTCGATGATCGGCTCGTTCGCCTTGTTGACGTGCATTCCCGCAAGCACTCTGCCAGACCCCATGGGGGGCGTGGACGGAAGGAACACGCCCTGACTGTCGACCGGGTTATCCACGAGCAGATTGTATTTACGGCCAATCACAAAGTCGTCCTGGCCGTGTCCCGGCGCCGTGTGCACGGCACCCGTACCGGAGTCTGCCGTGACATGCTCGCCAACAATCACAGGGACTTCGCGCTCATAGAAAGGATGCAGCAGCACCAGATGCTCCAGTGCCGCCCCCGTCACCTTGGCCAGCGTCTCGGCATTTTCCGCTTCATAACGTGCCACTGCACTTTCCACCAGTGCGTCGGCAACAATAACTGCACGACGCTCGCCGGCAACCGTGATGGCAACAATGGCGTATTCAAATTCAGGGTGCAGGCTCACCGCCTGGTTGGCCGGCAGGGTCCACGGCGTTGTGGTCCAGATCACCACATCCACCGGCAGGTCAATCGCGGCGAGACCGGCACGCTTTGCCAGATCCGCCAGATCCTTGACCGGGAAGCCGACATCCACGGCATGCGAGGCCTTGTCGTAATACTCGACCTCGGCCTCGGCCAGCGCCGAACCGCAATCCATGCACCAGTGCACCGGCTTCAGGCCCTTGTGCAGATGGCCGTTTTTCGCAATCTGGCCGAGCACACGAATGATGTCGGCTTCCTGCGTGTAATTCATGGTGAGGTAGGGATTGAACCAGTCGCCCAATACACCGAGACGCATGAAATCCGTGCGCTGCTTTTCCACCTGTGACTGCGCATAGTCGCGGCAATGCTGGCGAAACTCTTTCGCCGACACCTTTTCACCCGGCTTGCCGACTTTTTTCTCGACATTCAGCTCAATGGGCAGGCCATGACAGTCCCAGCCAGGCACGAAGGGAGCATCAAAGCCGGACAGCGTCTTTGACTTGACGATGATGTCCTTCAGGATCTTGTTGACGGCATGACCGATGTGAATGTCACCATTGGCATAAGGAGGGCCATCATGCAGGATGAACTTTGGCGCACCGCGACGCGCTTCGCGAATTTTCTCGTAAAGCTTCTTCTCCTGCCACGCTGCCACCATGGCCGGCTCGCGCGTGGACAGGCTTGCCTTCATGGCAAAACCGGTTTCAGGAAGATTCAGCGTCGGCTTGTAGTCTGTTGTCATGTCATTGCTTCTGGGTTGGCCCTCTCCGGAGAGAAAGCACGAGGTCAAATTCCAAAAAATTCGCGACTGTCGGCAATGTCTTTCGCCATTGCAGTCTTCAATTCATCAAGCGAGTTGAACTTCAATTCCTCTCGCAGTTTCCGGTGAAAAACCACCTTGATGCGGCGCCCGTAAATATCACCATCAAAATCGAGCAGGTGCGTTTCAATGCGCTCATCCTGACCGTGCACTGTTGGCCGCCGCCCCACACTGGCCACACCAAACACCGGCCCGGTAGCAGCCCCTTCAACCGTTACGGCATAAATCCCGCTCAGCGGTGAAACCAG
>JBASJP010000011.1:0-4582 GCA_049655345.1 Moraxellaceae bacterium | reverse complement strand
ACATGGAGCTGGCCGGTGTAGTGAGCTTCCATGGCGCACTGGCCACTGCCACGCGCGCCGAAAAGGGCAAGATAAAGGCCAGCGTTCTGGTCCTTAACGGCGAGGCTGACGGATTCATTCCACCAGCCGACATTGACGCCCTGAAAACCGAAATGAAAACCGCTGGCGCCGACTTCACCTTCGTGAACTACCCCGGCGCCAAACACGGTTTCACCAGCACCGATGCCGACTCACTGGCAAAAGAGCACGGCATGGACATCGCCTACAACCCTGATGCCGATGCCGACTCCTGGGCGCGCATGCAGGCGTTCCTGCAGCGCATATTCAGATGAGCCTCTGCGGCAACGCCCTCAACAATAAAATACGCTGACCAGATTGCACCCACTGCTCATTGTCGCCCGAGAAAACTGCATGCCCCTCTTCATTCGCCCGGCGTGGGCCTGGCTTGGCACCTCCATCCTGACCATCACACTGACAGCCTGCGGCGGGGGCTCTGGTGATGCAGCAACGAATGGCGCGCCACAACCAACCCAGTCAGGTACTGTCAGTGTGCTTGCCGGACAGCTTGGCGGCAGCGGCAATCTGGATGGCATGGGCTCCGCAGCACGCTTTACGCTCTCAGTCGGCATCACTAGCGACAGTGCCGGGAATGTATTGGTGGCAGACACAGGCAATCACACCATCCGCAAGATCGCGCCAACGGGCATGGTCTCCACCTTTGCCGGTGCGGCAGGGCTTGCTGGTGCAGCAAATGGCCACAGCGCAGTGGCACGATTTAATACCCCCCAAGGCATTGCCGTCGACAACAACGGCAACATCCTTGTGGCAGACACAGGCAATCACACCATCCGCAAGATCACGCCAACGGGCATGGTCTCCACCTTTGCCGGCGCGGCAGGGCTTGCTGGCACCACTAATGGCAGTCGTGCAACAGCCCGGTTTTACAATCCCACCGGCATTACCGTTGACAGTTCCGGCAATGTCTTTGTGACGGACACCAATAATCACACCAT
Organism: Moraxellaceae bacterium; assembly: GCA_049655345.1. GTDB lineage: Bacteria > Pseudomonadota > Gammaproteobacteria > Pseudomonadales > Moraxellaceae > UBA2031. Next base: position 3,569 of record JBASJP010000011.1, on the reverse strand, counting down.
CCGCAAGATCACACCGGCTGGCCAGGTCTCCACGTTCGCCGGTATGGCGGGCATTCATGGATCAACTGACGGAGCAGGCACAGATGCCCTCCTCAACAACCCCATAAAAATCACCATCGACAACGTCGACAACCTGTTTGTGACAACCGGATCAGTCATTCGCAAAATTACGCCAGACGGCGTCGTTACAACCCATACCGGCACAGCAGGACTGGGCAACACTGATGGTGACCTGACCGCAGCACGCTTCTTCTTTCCGACCGGCATTTCTGCAGACCGCAATGGCAATATTTTTGTCGCCGATATGATGAACTCCACAATCCGCCAGATTTCGGACGCCGGCATGGTATCCACGCTTGCCGGCATACCCATGCAGTTCGGGTATGCCGATGGCACAGGCGCAGAGGCTCGCTTTTCATGGGTGGCCGATCTTGCCGTTAGCCCGTCAGGCGATATCGTTGCAGCCGACTTCCTGAACGACACCATTCGCAAAATAACCCCAACCGGCGTGGTCACCACCCTGGCAGGCAAAGCAGTCCCCCGGGGCGCTGCCGACGGCACGGAAGCTGCAGCATTTTTTTCCAATCCTTACGGCATTGCCAGAGACAGCCTCGGCAACCTGTTTGTGGCGGACACTGGCAATAACACCATTCGCAAAATAACCCCTGCAGGTGTTGTCACTACATTTGCCGGCGCCGCCGGCATGTATGGACAAGAGGACGGCACAGGCGCCGACGCCCGGTTCGAGTCCGTAACCGCCATTGCAATTGATGCACTGAACAATCTTTTTGTGTCCGATTACAACCGGATCCGCATGATTTCGCCAGCAGGACACGTCACCACCCTGGCCGGAGCAACAGGCCCCTCTGGTGCAGGCTCGTCCGACGGCACCGGAGCCGACGCACAATTCAACTCCCCGGATGCACTTGCCGTTGACGGCGCTGGCAATGTATTTGTCGCGGACAGGGGTAACTTCACCATCCGCAAAGTCACGCCCGGCGGGGTCGTCACCACACTGGCCGGCACTGCAGGCATGGAGGGATCGGTGGATGCGCAGGGAGTCGCTGCACGCTTTCGCCACCTGCGAAGCCTGGTCTTCGACAATCTGGGCAATATTGTTGTCGCCGATGGCAGTACCATCCGGAAAATAACCCCGACTGGTGATGTATCAACAGTTGCCGGCTCGGATCTGGCCCAGGGGACAGCCAACGGCACTGGCCGCGCCGCACGCTTCAATTCCCCGTCTGCGCTTGCCGCTGACAGTGCTGGCAATGTATTTGTAGCGGACAACACCATTCGCAAGATTACTCCCGGCGGTGTCGTGACAACTGTTGCCGGCATTCCCGGTCGGCGTGGTGTGGTGCCCGGCCCGCTACCCACCAGCCTCAACTACATCAACGGCATGACCATGGGCCTGAATGGCGAGTTTTATGTCACCGCCGAAGCCGCCGTTATCAAGGTAGTCCTTGACTAGACAAGCCGCTGGCCTCACCACTATTAAATGGATGATTTCATGATGACAACACCCATGCACCCGAAAGCCGCCGCCCTGCTTGATGCACACGTCGCCCACATCACCGCACAGCTGAGCGGAAAGTCCCTGCAGGCCCTGGTTGAAACAGAAATAGACCAGTTGCTGGCGGACGCAGAAAAAATAACGCTGAACGAGGCCGTAACGCCACAAATGATCAAGGACACGGCACGCAACTATGCCGTTGATCTTGAGCTGTCGGGGGCAATTCCCGAACTGGTGGGAGAAATAGCACGCGCCCTCTATGCCAACCCGATTCACGACCTCACCACGATTGGCGAATTGCTGCCCGATCATCTGTTTGAAGAGTTTCTCGACAAGACACTCGAAATGCGTGATGCCCGCGAGCAGGTTGTGCATGAAGTCATTGCCAATCCGGTCTATGCCGCGCTCGCCTCCGACATCATGCTCGAAAGCATTCGGGGCTATGCACAGCAGGGCCGAGACATCGCCAGCATGATTCCCGGGGCCGCACGTGCCGGACGGCTGGGCCAGTCACTGCTGTCCAGTGCATTCCCCATGCTGGAGGAGTCGCTGGAAGAGAACATGGGCAAGTACGTGCGCCGCATGCTTGAAAAAGTCCTGGAGCGCAGCGAACACTTTCTGCTGAACCACTTTGACGAAGACCGTCTGCGCGAAATCTCGATGGAAGTATGGGACACCATCAAGGAAAAACCTGTCAGCACCTTCAAGCACGGCGTCAGCAGCCTGGACATGGAAGAATTTTTCGTGATTGGCTACGAAGCATGGCGCGAGATCCGCCACATGCCAATTTACAGCGCCATGATCGACACCGGCGTGGACTGCTTCTTCGAGAAATATGGCGAGACCAGCCTGCGCGAACTGGTCGATGAAATGGGCATCACGAAAGAGATCATGATGGGCGAAGCCATGCGCTACCTGCCACATGTGGTACGCATGCTCAAGCACAAGAAAATGCTGGAGCCGCTGCTGCGCCGCAATCTGGAGTCGTTCTACCAGTCGCAGGCAGTCACTGCCATTCTGGCTGCGCCGTAATCAGCGGCTGGTCAGGCGGGCACAGAGATTGGCCAGTGCCTTTTCCGACTCCGCCTGTATTTTCTTCCACAGGAACAGGTCATTCAGCCAGCGCAGCAGGCGCGGACGCAGGGTGTACTCCAGCGTTCGCGTAAAGCGGGTGCCCTCGCCTGCTGCCGCCATTTCATAGGTCAGCCGCACCGTGCTGCCATCCGCCATATAGGCCGAAGCACGCCAGCGCTGGCCCGGCCGGCTTTCTTCCACCAGCCAGGTCAGCCGGCGCTGGCGGCCGGCTGACAGGACCTCTTCCTCAAACCGGCGCCCCGCCACCAGTGACTCGTCCGTGATGTCATGCACCCCCTGCGACGCCGGATGCCACTCCTTCCAGCGCGCAGGCCGTGTCACATAGTCGTAGACAAGATCGGGAGTGGTGGCAATATCGGCGGACAGCTTGATCACAGTCATCGGGGCAGACTCACTAGCGGATATCGTCACAGCGTAATGCAGCGACCACATGGCGAACAGTAGCAACGCGCAGGAATTGGCCCGAATCGACAATTTGGCGACCTCCCCGGCCATGGCGACCAGCCCCTCCCGCCGTTAGTGTCTGCCCAGCATTTTGAAGGAGTTATTGCATGCCCAGTCTGATTGCCCGCATCGTCAAGGCGGGCGCCCGCCTGACCATCCGGCACCAGCCCAAATCCGCTGAAAGCCTGGTGCGCCACCTGCGCCTGACCATGGGTAATCCCCCCATGATCACCTTGCTGCCGCGTGGCGTGACGTTCACGCCATTTGCAGAAGGCAACCTCAGGGGCGACTGGCTGCGCGTGAAAAAACCACGGCAGGTGCTGCTCTACCTGCATGGCGGCGGCTATGTCTGCGGCAAGCCGGCAACCTACCACAACCTCTGCGGCCGTCTGGCCAAGGGACTGGACGCCGATGTGCTGATGCCGGCCTACCGTGTGGCGCCCGAACACCCGTTTCCGGCAGCGGTCGATGATGCCCTGGAAGCCTACGAGTTCCTGCTCAGCCAGGGCTGGCG
>JBASJP010000010.1:0-10815 GCA_049655345.1 Moraxellaceae bacterium | reverse complement strand
CCATCGCTCTGTTACAAACCGTGCTGGAATCAGCCGGCATCTTTTGCGACACTCCAAGGCATAAAGGCACATAAAAACGGCTTAAACATATGCGTTTTCAAGTACTTACCATTATTTTCTCGATGCTGTGCATGGCCGGTCTGGCCCGTGCAGCCGAGATTCCGCCGGAAATGCTGACCGATAATGAAGCGGTAGCCTCCGGCCAGGAGTTTGCCCCTGCCAATGCCCTCATGCCCTTTGATGACATGGTGGTGGTGGCCCTGAGCCTGATCGGCACGCCCTACAGGTACGGCGGCAACAGCCCGGAAACCGGCTTTGATTGCAGTGGTCTGGTGCGTTATGTGCTGGGCCTGTCCAGTACGGTCACGCTGCCGCGTACCTCGGCCGAGATGTACCGCATGGGCGGCAAGGAAGTGGCTCTGGACCAGCTGGTGCCGGGCGACCTGATTTTCTTCCGGGTAAAGTCAAAGCGCATCAACCACGTGGCGGTGTACATCGGCGAGAACCGTTTTGTGCATGCGCCGTCGTCGGGCAACTTTGTGCGGGTGGATGTGCTGGGCAAGAACTACTGGCAGCGCTACATCACCGGCGCACGACGTGTCATTCCCGAAATGGTGGCCTCGCATCCCTGACCGGGGCCGCACCGCCTGATCCACTCCGGCGCTCGCCCGGAGCAAACCCCTTCCCGTATCATGCAACGCGCGCTGCCATCATGGCGGTGCGTCTTGTCCTGTCTTGCCGGAGCCCCCCATGCTGGATGACCTGCTGAAGTCTGCTGCCTTGCACGAGTCTGTTGTCATTCCCGAAGGCTGGGGCCAGGGACGCGCCACCTATGGTGGGTTGCTGGCCGCGCTGATGTGCAGCCGCCTGCTGCATGTGGTGGGCGAGGACCGTGTCCTGCGTTCGGCCACGGTGTCGTTTGTGGGGCCGGTTGCTCCCGGAGCAGCGCGGCTGACTGTCGAGGTGTTCCGCAACGGCAAGTCCGTCACGCAGGCCGAGGCGCGGCTGTATCAGGGTGATGAGGTGTTTGCCGTCTTGCTGGCCAGCTTCGGTGCCACGCGCCCGTCACGGATTGTGGTGCCACCGGTTGCCACGGCGCCGGTGTTCAAGGGGCCGGATGATTGTCATGCCATGCCGTACATTCCCGGTGTGACGCCGGAGTTCATCCAGCATATCGATATGCGCTGGGCCGAAGGGGCAATGCCGTTTTCGGGCGTGGACACACCGGATTTTGGTGGCTGGATGCGTTACCGCAGTCCCGTGCACCAGATGACACTCACGCACCTGTTCGGCCTGATTGATTGCTGGCCACCGGCGGTGCTGTCGATGTTCACGGCGCCGGCTCCTGCCAGCTCCATGTGCTGGACCATCGAGTTCCTGCATTTTCCGGAAGACGCGACGGCCGACACCTGGTGGCAGTATCAGGTACGCACTGATGCCAGTGCAGAAGGTTATGCGCATACCGAAGCAAATATCTGGGACGATAAGGGCTGTCTGGTGGCGATCAGTCGCCAGACAATCACGGTTTTTGCCTGATTGCCATGACACTGCCGATTGATGCGGTTCTGCCCGACCTGCTGGCAACACTGGCGGCGCACAATGCCGTGGTGCTGCAGGCGCCACCCGGTACCGGCAAGACCACGCGCGTGCCGCTGGCGCTACGCGATGCAGAATTCCTGCACGGCAAAAAAATCGTCATGCTGGAGCCGCGCCGGCTGGCGGCCCGTTCGGCTGCACGTTTCATGGCAACGCTGCTGGGTGAAGAGGTTGGCCGCACCGTTGGTTATCGCACACGGCTCGACACCAGAATATCGCGCGAGACACGCATCGAGGTGGTGACCGAAGGCATTCTCACGCGCCTGCTGCAAAGTGATGCCGAACTTGCCGATTACGGCATTGTCATTTTTGATGAATTCCACGAGCGTTCGCTGCAGGCCGACCTGGGTCTGGCGCTGGTGCGTGAATGCCAGCAGGTTGTGCGTGACGACCTGCGCATGCTGGTGATGTCGGCCACGCTTGATGCACAACCGGTTTCGACGCTGCTGGGTGGTGCGCCGGTACTCAGTTGTCCCGGGCAGGTATTTCCGGTGGACGTGCGTTACGCCGCACCGGGCCGCACACCGTGGCTGGATCATCTGGCGCAGGTGATACGCGATACGCTGGCCAGTGACAGCGGATCGCTGCTGGTGTTTCTGCCGGGCGAAGGTGAAATACGGCGGTTGATGGAGCGGCTGGAACAGTTGCCCGCGAATGTCACGCTGGCACCACTTTACGGGCAGTTGTCCAGTGACGAACAGGACCGTGCGATTTCACCGGCACCCGCAGGACAGCGCAAGATTGTGCTGGCCACCTCGATTGCAGAAACCAGTCTTACCATTGAAGGCATTCGTGTCGTGATTGATGCGGGTTTTTTGCGTGCGCCCAGTTACGACCCCAACAGTGCGATGACGCGACTGGTCACGCAACGCGTGGCAGCGGCGAATGCCGAGCAGCGCCGCGGTCGTGCAGGTCGACTGGGGCCGGGCACCTGCATCCGGCTGTGGAGTGAGGAAGAAAATTCACGCCTGCAACCGTTTGCCGTGCCGGAAATCCGGCAGGCGGATCTCACCGGTATGGTGCTGGAACTGGCGCAGTGGGGCGTGCGCGACGCCGCCAGTTTGTGCTGGCTGGATTTGCCACCCGCCGCAAGCTGGGCACAGGCGCGTGAACTGTTGCAGTCGCTGGAAACGCTGGATGACAGTGGTGCAATTACCGCGCATGGTCGTGCTGTTCTGGCGCTGGGGTTGCCGCCGCGACTGGGTCACATGGTGGTGCGGGGGCGCGAGCTGGGCCTGGGGCATATGGCCGCAGAGCTGGCGGCATTATTGTCCGAGCGCGATATCCTGCCACGCGACAGTGGTGCCGACATGCATGATCGTCTGTTGTGTCTGCGCGGCGAGCAGAATGTCGCCCGTGTTGATCGCGGTCGCCTGCAGCTGGTGCGTGAAGGCGCACGCCGGCTGTGCGAGAAAAAAACGGCAACCGTCGCGGAGCACAATGACGATGCGGGTCGTCTGCTCGCCCTCGCCTTTCCTGACCGGATTGCGCAGCGCCGTCCCGGCAGTGCGGCACGTTATGTGCTGGCCAATGGCCGTGGCGCGTTCCTGCCGGAAGAAGACCGGCTGGCGCGTGAACCCTGGCTGGTAATTGCCGATCTCGACGGACAGGCGCGCGAGGCGAAAATATTCCTGGCAGCCAGTCTTTCATTGCCGGCACTGGAGGCCGCGCTGGCCCCTGTCATTCGTTCGACGGAATTTGTCAGCTGGGACAGCGGCTCGCAGTCGGTACAGTCGCGCCAGCAACGGGTGCTGGGAGCGCTGGTGCTGGAGGATAAGGCACTGGCCTCGGCCAGCCCGGAAAAAATCACGGCAGTACTGGCGCAGGCCATCAGTGACGCCGGCCTGCAGGTGTTGCCGTGGACGGATGCCTTGCGGCAGTGGCAGGCGCGAGTGCAGGTCATGCATGGCCTGCAGCCGGAGCAATGGCCCGACGTGAGCGAGATGGCGTTGCGCCAGCACGTGCTGGTGTGGGCCGGCCCGTATCTCTCCGGTATGTCACGCTTTTCACATCTGGATCGCTTTCCCCTGCATGATGCGTTGACGGGGCAACTGGACTGGGCCCGGCAGCAATCACTCGAACAGTTGTTGCCCACGCACCTGACTGTACCGACGGGATCGCGCATTGCGATTGACTACACGGCTGAGCACGGCCCGGTGCTTGCGGTGAAACTGCAGGAAATGTTCGGTTTGCTGGAGACGCCGCGGCTGGCCAATGGCCGCGTGCCACTGACCATTCACCTGCTGTCGCCAGCCCAGCGCCCGGTGGCGGTGACACAGGACCTCGCCAGTTTCTGGAAAAACGCCTACGCTGATGTGCGAAAGGACATGCGCGGCCGCTACCCGCGCCACCCCTGGCCGGACGATCCGTTTACGGCGGTGGCGCAGCGTGGCGTCAAGAAAAAACCTGACAAGTCCTGAACATTCAGGGACCATGCGTCCGGATTGGCAAGCATGTTGTTGCATGTGCGGCCGTTAACCCCGGGCTCCTGACAGGGCTTTAGCGGGGCTTCGTAAAATCATCGAGTGAGTGACAAGGGATGACCGCAGCATTTGAAAAAAGACCCGTCAGTTTTACCGTGAAAGGTGATCTGGTTCGTGGTGACCTGTATCTGCCGGCGACAAGGGAAAAGGCCCCGGTGGTCATCATGGCGCACGGGTTTGGTGGCGAGCGCCGTTTTCGCCTGCCGGCATTTGCCGAATATTTTGCAGCACGTGGCCTGGCGGTGGTGCTGTTTGATTATCGCGGCTTTGGTGACAGTGCCGGCGAGCCGCGTGCATTCGTGGATGCGCCACGTCATCTTGACGACTATGCCGGTGCGGTGGCGTTTGCCCGTCGCTGTCCTGATGTGGACGGTACGCGTGTTGGCTTGTGGGGGACGTCCTACAGCGGTGGTCATGTGCTGGTAACGGCAGCGCGCGACCAGAACATCAGGGTGGTGGTGTCACAGGTGCCGCATGTGGACGGACTGGCCAGTGCCATGGGCTATCCGCCATTGCTGTTGCCAAAAGCTTCGTGGCTGGCCGCACAGGACTTGTTGTCCGCTGCGCGTGGCGGCGAGCCGGTGCGCATGCCGATTGTGGCAGAGGAGGGTGTGCGTGCACTGGCAACACCGGATTGCTATGACGGCTACACCAGCATGATTCCTGCAGGAGCCGACTGGGTAAATGCCGTGCCGGCCCGCATCCTGTTCACCATCATGGCGTATCGCCCGGTGACGGAAGTGCAGAACATAAATTGCCCGGTGCTGCTGGTGGCCTCGCCGACCGATACGCTGATTCCTTTTTCCGCCACAAAACGTGCGGTTGCAAAAATTCGCGACTGCCGTCTGGAACTGATTGAGGGCGGCCATTTTGATCCTTATCTTGGCGACTGCTTTGACAAGGTGGTGCGCATGGAATGTGACTTCCTGTGCAGCAAGCTGGGTGTTACTGCTTGATGGGCATTTCTACCTGATAGACGTTGCTACCTGATGGTGGCGTGATCCTGCGCACACAAAAAAGCCCGATGCATGTCGGGCTTTTTTATTCAGGCCGCTTTGGCGTCATGCAGGGTGTCCAGTTCGGCGCGCCATCGGCGGATCAGGTGCGAGTTTTCCTGTTGCCAGGGATGAAAATCCTTATCAAAGAATTCCAGGAAGTCCGGGATGGTGCGCGTGATCAGGCCGTTGCGCCCGAGCAGCTTCCACAGGCCTTTGGCCAGGACCAGCGGCTTGCGGTGCATGCCGTCACGCTTGAGCAGTTTCCATGTGTAGACCGACGTGTATGCGGCCAGGAACAACGTGCCGACAACCAGCATGATGTACCGTTGCCGGTCCCGTCCGTCCACATCCTGATAGAGGTCGAAGGCGACCGCCTTGTGTTCGGTTTCCTCGATGGCATGCCACATCCACAGGGCGCGGACTTCCGGCGCCATCACCTGCATGGTCTTGTCATCACGGAGCAGGCCGTCGGCAAGGATGGCGGTGATGTGCTCCAGTGCCGCCGTTGCCGCCAGCATCTCGTGCGAGGACATGCGGATACGTGCGCCCTTGAGCAGGGTGCGTGCCGTCCGTTCGGCCCGTCGGGTGATGTCTGCGTAACCCTGACTGTCAAGGAAGCGGTTGAAGGTGCTGTGTTCCAGCGTGTGCATGGCTTCCTGGCCAATAAAGCCGGAAATGTCCTTCTGTCGGGCGGGGTCGTCAATGCGGTCACGGAAAAAACGCACGGAATCCACAAAAAAACGCTCACCATCCGGAAAGCTGAGCGACAATGCGTTCAGGAAATGGGAGACAACGGGGTCGTTGTCGTACCAGTAGCGGGGCGTGGATGACGCAAACTGCAAACCCATGCGATGTGGTGCAATGGTGACATTGGCCGGCGTGGGACGCAGGGGGTGGATTGTCGACGGTGCCTTGCTCATGGTACTTCTCGCTTGCAGGTTACCGTCCGCATGATGCGGGTAGGGCAAGCATTCATACTGCCGCGGGGGTTTCCCGCTTTCCGGTTCCAGGGGGCCAGTTTTCGGTGAAATCGGGACAAACATCCACGCGACGTCGCCAGGCACTGCCGGGCATTCCCGGCATTTATGTGCTGCTGTTCTGCGATCTGGTGCGCCAACTGGGCTATGACGACCGGCGCCTGCTGGAAGGGCTGGAGTTGCAGCGTTCGCAGCTGCTGGCACCGGATGCGCGTGTTTCCGTGGCTGATGCCGCGCAGGTGCTGCACCGCGGGCTGGCCATTGCCGGGCACGAAGGCCTGGGCTTTCGCTATGCCTCGGCGCTCAAGGTTACCCTGCACGGGTCGCTGGGGCTGCTGGCACTGTCCAGCATGACCATTCGCGACGCGCTGGAGGCGGGCACCCACTATCTCGGCTTGCGCGCCCCATTTCTCGATTTTGTCTGGCAGACCGGACCGGATGCGCATGACCAGTCGCGGATCAAGCTGGAGGTGCGTGAGCGCTTTCCGCTCGGCCGTCAGCACGACTTCATCATGGAGGCCATGCTGATGGGGCTGGTCTACATGGTGCAGCAGCTCAACGAGGATGCACTGGACGATGCCGAGGTCTGGCTGACCGGGCCACCCCCGCCGCATTACGCCACCCTTGCCGAGTCATTGCCGGTGCCGGTGCGTTATAACGCACCCTTCTGCATGGTGCAGGCCTCTGCCGTCCTGCTGGATCAGCGGCCGCGTCTGGCCGACCCGTCGATTGCCGCGCTGGCCCGCGAGCAGTGCGAGGCAGAGTTCCAGAAACTGTTTGCCGCGCCGGAGTCGCTGCTGCTGGATGTGCGTCAGCGTCTGGTGGAGTACGAGGAAGGCACATTGTCGCTGGAACAGATGGCTGATCGTCTGCACATGTCGTCACGGACATTGAAGCGCCGCCTGCAGGACGAAGGCGCAAATTACCGTGAAATTGTCGAAGCCGTTTTGCGTGAACGCGCTACGCGATTGCTGATGGAAACCGATTTGCCGGTGAGCGAGATTGCCTTTCGCACCGGCTATAACGATGTCTCCAATTTCACCCGCGCCTTCAAGCGCTGGACGGGAAAAACGCCGCGTGATTTCCGACGCTGACAGGTGCGGTGCAACACCTCACCGCAAATGAAAAAGCCCGGCAATTGCCGGGCTTTTTCATGCCTGGACAGTAATCATTTTTCCACAAAGGCACGTTCAATCACGTAGTCACCGGGCTTGTTGCTGGTGCCCTCGACAAAGCCGCGTTCCTCCAGAATCACGACCAGATCCTTGAGCATGCTCGGGCTGCCGCAGATCATCACGCGGTCAACGGCCGGATCAAACGGGGGCAGGCCGATATCGCTGAACAGCTTGCCGTTTTCGATCAGGTCGGTGAGACGGCCCTGGTTGCGGTAGGCCTCACGCGTGACGGTCGGGTAATAGATCAGCTTGTCCTTCACCAGATCGCCAAAGAACTCGTTGGCCGGCAGTTCTTTCGTGATGTAGTCCTCGTAGCCCAGCTCGCTCACTTCACGCACACCGTGGGTGAGGATGATCTTGTCGAAGGCTTCGTAGAATTCCGGATCACGGATCACGCTCATGAACGGCGCCAGGCCGGTGCCGGTGCTGAGCAGGTACAGGTTCTTGCCCGGCTTCAGGTTGTCCATGATCAGCGAACCGGTCGGCTTGCGGCTGACCTGGATGGTGTCGCCCACCTTGAGATGCTGCAGGCGCGAAGTCAGCGGGCCGTTCTGCACCTTGATGCTGTAGAACTCCAGGTGTTCTTCATAGTGCGCACTCACGATGGAGTAGGCGCGCATGAGCGGCTTGCCTTCCGTTTCCAGGCCGATCATCACGAACTGGCCGGTCTTGAAGCGCAGGGCCGGGTCGCGGGTGGTGGTGAAGCTGAACAGCGTATCGTTCCAGTGATGCACGCTAAGGACGGTTTCTGTGGCGAAAGCGGAGGACATACAGCCGGTCTCATGGTGATTCGGGGACAAGGTGCGCTTTGTACCAATCCCTGCTTATAAGCTCAAACAGTTATTTCTTATTGAACCGTACAGCCGGGCTGATATAGCGGGGAGCCATTGTACGCCAGTCGAACGGCTGGCGGATTGACCCGTATCAGCAGCCGGCCTTGACGGCCGGGTACGCCGGGGAGGCTCAGGCCGCTTTCTGTTCCTGCAGATAGGCGGTGACCATGGCGGTCAGCCCTTCCACCACCTCGTCCTCGGTGAGCAGGGCCCGTTCCTGGCTGATGAAGCGCACCAGGGTGAACAGGACGCTGTTGTAGGCCACAAACAGCCTTACCTGCAGGTCGGGGATGGGGTAGTCATGCAGGTGCTTGAGGAAGTAGATGCGGCCCATTTCCATGACGTGCTGCTCCAGCGTATCGGCCACCCGGTGCACGGGCAGGCGGTGCCAGTTGCGGGCAATCTCCAGATACAGCCCCTCATCGTTGTGCATCAGGGCCAGCGTGAGACGGATGGAGGTACGTACCATGTCTTGCAGTGTCACCTGCTCCGTCAGCACCACACGCTGGTTGAGCATCCGGGTGACGTCCCGTGCCAGCTTGTCCAGCAGCGCGGCGATGAGCGCCTCCTTGCCGTCAAAGTATTGATAGAGTGAGCCCACACTTACTCCGGCAGTCTCTGCAATCAAGGGTGTGGTGGTGGCATCAAGACCATACCGGGCAATGGTGCGGGCCGTGGCCTCGATCAGGGTGTCCACCATCTGGCGGGAGCGTTGCTGCTGCGGACGTTTGCGCATGGCGAGACTTTCCGTTGGGCGGCGACGGGCCGCTGGAATGCGAATTGAATGCGAATGCATATTCGCATTATGGTCGGTGACATGCCAGTCATGGAGTGTCGCCTTATGAATGCCCCGTTAGCCAACGAGCGGTCCAGTGACCGTCCCATCCCCGCGCGTGCCCGCCCGTTCAGCAAGGCGGGGCGGCGTCAGCCGGCCTGGATGAAGCTGGTGGTGGGGCGCGAGATGGCCCCGACCGAGCCGGAGTGGCGTGCCATGGTGGATGCCCTCTGGGAGGGTGACCAGCCGATGGATGATCTGGTCGAGTGGATGTTTGCTTCCAACCCGCGAGAGGCACGTGGCCTCTTCGACAAGGCCATCAGCGAAGGCATCGGCAGCATTCCCGATGCGCCACAGCCGCTGAAGGATTTCTTTGCCCTGGTGGATCGCGAGCCGGCCTGGCTGGACCGCGAACTGCTCGAGGAAGGCGTGAGCTTCATTCACCGTACCGGGCTTGCCGGTCCGTATGTGCTGCGTGATTTTGCGCTGATGGGCGGTTACCTGCTGTCCGGCTTCAACAAGGCGCTGATTCTCACCGGCGCCCTCAACAAGGGGGCCTCGCAGCGCATCGCGGAAACCGGCAAGTGGTGGATCGACTGCACCGAGCATGGCGGCATGCAGCGCTATGGTGCCGGCTTCAAGTCCACCATTCATGTGCGCATGGTGCATGCCATGGTGCGACGCCATTTGCCAAAAAATCCGCAATGGAACAACGAAGTGGACGGTTTGCCGGTCAACCAGATCGACATGGTCGCCACCTATCTGGCGTTTGGCCCGGTGATGCTGGTGGGCATGCGCGCCATGGGTATTCCGGTGCTGCCGAAAGACTCGCGCGCCGTCATGCACCTGTGGAAATACGCCGGCTGGCTGATGGGCGTGCAGGATGAGTGGCTGGTGGATGACGAGCGTGCGGGACTTGTGCTGCTGTACCAGACCTACATGACACAGAGTCGTCCGGACTGGACCAGCAAGGAGCTGGGCCAGGCACTGGCACTGGAGCCGCTGGACCGCAAGCTGGCCTGGCTGAAGGACTGGCCGCGCCTGCACGAGCTGCGCCTGAAAACGCTGTATCACCAGCATCTCAGCACGACCAGCCTGTTTTTTGGCAAGCGTCAGCGCAGTCAGCTCGGGTTGCCGGAAAACGTGTTCCCCTGGTTTCCATTACTGACGGCCGGTCCGCGCTTTCTCAACTACACCCGCAAAAGCCTGCTGCCATCCACCCGCCGGAAACTGGAGCAGGAAGGGCGTGCCGCCCAGCTGGAAGCGCTGGGCACCATGTTCGGTGAAAAAGAGCACGCGATCATCAAACCGGGCGAGCAGCATCCGGCCCATATTCGCTGAGTGACTGCATGAGCGCTCGCGGCATGTTGCCGCGAATGCACACGTGAACAATTACGGGAGCATCGCATGTCGGTTTTGCCATATTTCTCCGAAGCCAATCGTACGGTCCGGCGTACTCTGCCTGGCAGCGCCGGCTTGCCGGTGCTGGGTTACAGTCTGGCCTTCCTGAACAATCCGGTGAAAGTGGGCACGCGCCTGTATCGCGAACTGGGTCCGGTGTACTGGATCAATGCCTTCGGCATGACGTTCTTGCAGATGCAGGGGCCGGAAGCCAACCAGTTCGTGTTTCGCAACCAGGATGATGTGTTTTCCAACAATCAGGGCTGGGATTTCTATATCGGAAAGTTTTTCAAACGCGGCATCATGCTGCTCGATTTTGAAGAACACCGGCATCATCGCGGCATCATGCAGGCCGCATTCAAGAAGCCGGTGCTGGTGGAATATCTCAAGCGCATGAATCCGGCGATCGAAAAAGGCATAGGGCGCTGGCAGACAGGTAATGATTTCCCTGTGCTGAAGAAGATCAAGCAGCTGACGCTTGATATGGCTACCGATGTGTTCATGGGGGAACAGCTGGGACCGGAAGCCGACAAGGTGAATCAGGCCTTTGTGGATTGCGTGCGTGCCGGTACCTCGA
>JBASJP010000009.1:0-13932 GCA_049655345.1 Moraxellaceae bacterium | reverse complement strand
AGGCGCGTAGCTCAGCTGGTTAGAGCACCACCTTGACATGGTGGGGGTCGCTGGTTCGAGTCCAGTCGCGCCTACCAAATTTCAAAACCCGCAATGCCTTGTGCACTGCGGGTTTTGTGCTTTTGGGGTATCTCAATTCCTCGTTGAAATTTCTCTTCAAAAATCATCCGGACCAAATCCGGACCATTCCTTGACCAATTTTTTTGCAAAAAAGTGGGGGTCATCTTTTTTATGACCCCCACCGTGTATTTCTCAGTCTCATCTTGACCAAAATCTTGATCACGCCGCAGCCGACATCTTGTTAGCCGCCGAGTTTTTCCTTTCTCGTCAGGATGTCACCGACATCGCAATTGAAAAAACTCGAAAAGTTTGTCCAGCGAAGCGATATCAATACCCCGTACCCCGTACCCCGTCCATGTGCATCAGCGTCAGGAGCGTTCTTGAGAGCCCTGTTTCACGATACAGCTCGCGTCGGGGTGCGATCAGTACTGTATTTTGAAGCCATTTTCCCTGAATAATTTTAGACAGGCATCAACCACGTTCTCGTCATAGATTAAAGCTCGTCCCTGCTCAATTTCAACAAGTGCTTTTTCAATGCCAAGCCCGGGGCGGTATGGTCGATGTGATGACATTGCCTCAACAACATCAGCTACTGCAATAATTCTCGCTTCAATGATGATGCTTTCCCTTTTCAGATTTTGAGGGTATCCGCTGCCATCAATACGCTCGTGATGTTGCAAGGCAATATCGGCTATGGGCCATGGAAAATCAACACGGCTCAAAACGTCATAGCCTGACTGGGCATGATCCTTGATCAGGTTGTATTCGTTTTCAGTCAGCTTTCCGGGTTTTGATAAAATCTCTGCAGGCAATTTTATTTTTCCGACATCGTGCAAATAGCCTGCAACACGTATGCCTTCCTGTTGGTTTCTGTCAAAACAAAGTTCTGCACTGATGGCTACTGCTATTTCGGCAACGCGTCGCTCATGGCCCGTTGTGTATGGGTCCCGCATTTCACTTAGAATCATCGCAACTTGTACGGTGTTCATTAGCGCGTCATGCAGTTCTTGATTGATTATGATCAGTTCTGCTGCACGATTTGCCTTTTCATTGTTTTGAAAGGCAAGCTCCTTGTTGGCAAGAAAAAGTTCAGCTGCCCTTTTTTCTTTTTCCTGGTTTTGAAAGGCAAGCTCTTTGTTGGCTAAAAATAGCTCAGCTGCCCGGTTTTCCTTCTCCTGATTTTGAAAAACCAGCTCTTTGTTGGCCAAGGCTAGTTGTGCAACAAGTCTTTCATTTGCTTCGATCTGGCGGATGAGATCTTTGTCGGACATGGCCTGTCTCCTGTCTCGAAGCGATATGCCTAGGAAATTGAGCAATCGTGCCAGCATATGATGAATGGCAGTTTTAGACGATCTGGCGCATGGATTCGAGTATCCCCATGATGGGCGCGGAAGGGTTGCAAGGCAACAAAAGAAGGTATTGTGAGGGGGGTGGGCAGGAGAGTCTGCTGGTCTGACCATGTCCGATGATAAAACGACGAGTGAAGGCACTAGTAATCAGGGTATGAGTGCCAATATGCCTGTTGTGATACGGTTCTGTTTATTCAGGAGTCGTTGGGTTTTCGGTTCAGATGCTATTTTATTCTCGGCAAGATGCTCCAGGCATTGAAGTCACGGGGCTTGCAGGGGGGGGCTTGTGTCAATATCCGGGATCTGGTTTTTGCATTTATGTTGATGCATATCAAGTGGTTACTCATCCAGTCGTCACCTGATGAATAGATGCTGGTGTTCAGTAGAACGCCAATGGAGGAAGAGATACGATGCATCCTTATATTTTATATAATGAATCCACCAAGATTTCCTCATGACAATATTCAGAATTCGAAAATCTCTGATTCGCTACTCTGGCTTGACCTCAACGGCTCTTGGATTGGTTTTTGTGCCTGCAGCCTCTCTGGCAGCAGTCGTATACCCGACAACCTGTGCCATTGCACAGTATGAATTGTTGTCGACTTATCACGAGCTCAGTAATACACCAAAAGATAACAAGCTCAAGCAGAATGTCAGTGTAACCAACAAGGTCTTGTCCGACTGCATTCAGTCTATTAATGGACAGCTTAGTTCTGATAGCGCCAACAGCCTCAAAAATGCCAATGACGCCATGAATGGCGAGCTTGTCTATAATCTGAGTGCACTTGAAAAATCAGGGGCCAGCCAAGGGCAGCCCTTGCTCAATATGGTGAATCATGCACTTCAGACAACCAGCATTCTGACCTCACAAAAATCCGGTATTAATCCCACCACAACGTCCATCAGAAAACTTGCCGTCCAGGTCGCCTATCTTAAAAACCGTTATCTCGAGCGCATATACTCACTGGGGGGAGATGCCAATCGTGACGCCAGTGCGGAGCCTACCATTGAACAAATTGTTGCTGATTTTTCGTTAAAGCTGGATGTTCTGCGAAAGGATAAGTCCCTGACTTCCAGGGCAGAGATAAACAAGAAGTTGAATGCTGCTCATGTTCGATTCAATTTTCTTCGAAAATCAATTCTGGATTATAATAATACGGCCGTACCATTTGTGGTGACTCACCACTCTTCATTCATTATAAAATCACTGCTTGAGGTTGCTGACGCAGCTGAACTTGAAAAGCCGGTTTCTTCCTGAGAGGTTTATGGCCGGGTGCTGAAAACCAGGAGCACTTACTGGTTTTCAGGCCGGGACGAAAGGTTTCGTTAGATATGACAATGCCTTCTCAATGTCAGTAGTGATATACCGCTAGCCTCACCGCTCCCTGAATTGTATGACCACCATGCGCAGGCTCTCCGCATCAGTAAAAATGGTTTCGACTCTGGGTGAATGAAACTGCGTTGAGTGCTCGAGATTACGCATCAATTGCTCAATGGCCGCATTATCCGGTACGCGTGCATCAAGCTTGAACCCCGCGCCGTTGGCTGTGACCGACTGCAGTTCCACACCTGCGGGCAGCAAGGGACGCAACCAGGTTTCAATCACGCCTGTTGGTGTGAGTGACGGTTGTTCCTTGAGGGTCAGCAGGATATTCATGCGGTAAGTACCATCCGGTAGTTTTTGCAGGCTGCGTACCTCGTTACGCATAAAGGCAAAGCTCTGCTCAATGGCCACGATAAGTTGGGCGAAGGTGGATTGATTTTTGCTGTCGATGGTCAACATGATGCCATGGCCAACGGGTTCTACAGTGTATAGCTGCATCTGGGGCGGTAGCAGTGGCGTCACAATCGCCTGAGCCTCTTGCAGACGGTCAGCAGCATTAACGTCCGGCATGCCGGAGGGCAATGACACATCGCTGATGAAGTCGGCTGACCACGGCTGCAGTATTTTCACCTCGCCGGCGGCGTGTGCCGGACTCCAGCGTCGCCACTCATGGGCAGTGGTCGTGCCAAGCGTGATGCCTTTGCAGATCTCTCCGCACCATGCGGCCAGATCCCTCGCTGCCTTGTATTCGGACTGCGCCACCAGAAACTTCTGTTCGTCGCGGGCAAACCGGACCACACCATGCAGGCGCTCCTGGCGAAGATTGCTCTGATCGGGATTGTGGTTTTGATCAAGGCGGTCCCCGCTTATCCAGTCATTCACGCAGATATAGTGAATGCCTTTTTTCAGAATGTGCTCTTTTTCCTGCGGTGCAAAGAACAAGGACTGGTTTTTTTCGTATTGCTCGTCCGTCATGCGTGCAAAACCACCACTCCAGCGCAGTTGCGGGGCCTGCATGGATTGAATCTGTCGTTCTGCATAGCTGCCGGCTTTTAATTGCGACTTTCGCCATGTTTGCAGGGTTTGCGGTGTGAGACCCAGTTTGATGCGGATTTCCTTTTCCGGGTCGCCGGAGAGCGTCATGATTTCCCAGGGAAAGCGGGGTTGACCATCGGCAATTACATCGCGAAAGAGGGTGTCTTCAAGGCTCGGTATGCCCGGCTGCGCTTGAGAGGTGGATCCAATGCGGTAGCTGCCATTGATGTCCGGGCATTCACCGGACGAGGCGCGCTCGAGTGCAGGCCAGTCATCCGGGTAGTCATTACTGCAACCGGCAAGCAGGACCACTATCCCTGTCAGCAGGACTCCGGGCAGGTAAGGCAGTAATTGACGCATGGCTCGGCTCTCAGGTCTCTGGCCGCTCCAAGACTACGAAAGTTTTGGTGGTTGCTCCAGTCTCATGAGGGACATGAATCAGCACTGGCTACATAAAAAACGGGGCACTTTTACAAGCACCCCCGTTATACATCCTGGTGATCAATGCGTATCAGGCCCAGCTTCCCAGCCACTTCTTCTTTGCCTTTTCGACCAGATCGCGTGCATCGTGATCCCATGGGTGAAAGTCGGGGCTGTAATACTTGAGGTAGGCGGGCAGCAGCTTGCGAAAAACGCCAGGCTTGCCAAACATGTAGCTGAAGCCCTTGGCCCAGGATTTCACATTGCCCAGTTCGCCGGACTCCTTCATCAGTTGTACCAGATGAATGCCGGAGAACACCGGGAACAGCACGCTCACGGCCATCATTTCGGTCACGCGCACAAACTCGCTGCCGCCGATGGCCTTGTATACGTCAAAGGCCACGGCCTTGTGCTCGGACTCTTCAATGGCATGCCATGCCCAGATCGGAGCCATTCGCGGGTCCATTTCTTCAAGGGCATCGTATTTGAGCAGAAACTCTTCTGCCATGAGCGCAGTGAAATGCTCAACGGCTACCGTGTGGGCCAGTTGCCGCTCCGGACTTGTGTACTTGCGCAGCACGTTCATGAAGTCATGGATTTCCCGGTCCAGACGGCCAAGTCCGATACCCCGTTCTTCCAGAAAGCCGTTCAGCATCTGGTGTTCCTTGCTGTGGTGCGCCTCCTGGCCAATAAAGCCGCGGATGGCCTTCTGCAGTTCAGGGTCCGTGATCTGGTCCTGATAGTGACGGACAGAATCAATAAAGAAGCGTTCGCCTGCAGGGAAGCTGGCGGAAAGGGCGGCCAGCAGCAATGTTTTCATGGGGTCGTTGTCCCACCACCACTTGGGCATGTCAGCGGGAAATCCGAAGTCCGGGCGGCGAACCTTGGGGATCATGCCGGCAGGTGTGCCCACAACCGATTTCTTGCGACGGCCCCGGGTGAGTTTGGCGATGGGAGCAATGGCTGTCATGTCATGTGTCCTTGATGGTTGTCATGGCAGCAAGACTACTTGTCTGGCCGGTTGTGCCGTGAGACGCTCGGCGGACATTTCACTTGTCAATGGTGGCCAGTTTGGCGGTTGAACAGTGCGCGCAGGCACCTGTGCTGACGGCAACGGCATTTCCCCCTTGGGCCCGGCAGCACAATCAGCCGGTGACGTACCCGCGTCTCTTTGTGGAGGTAGCCGGGGAGCGTTCCATCCCGCCGGCGATGGTGCTGAAGGCCGCAGGGCTCAGGCCTGACTTGCTGGATGACCCGGCCGGCCGTATTTCCCTGATCGAGACATGGCAGATATTTGATGCCGTACTCAACCTCACTGGCGATCCTGCCCTTGGTTTTGAGACGGGCCAGCGTTTGCCTCTGACAGCCCATGGCAATCTTGGTTACGCCCTCATGTGTGCACCCACTGCACGCGAAGCCATCCTCATACTGCAACGATTCTGGCACCTGCGCGGCCGTGGCAGCCTGCTTGATGTGCTGGAGGATGATGAGGGGCTCACCTTTGAAATCCGCCCGGAATTGCCGATGCCGGAGCTGCTGCAAAACTTCCTGTTCAGCTCCATGCTGGTCAGCATGTACAGGGGCATCGGCTTTGTCATGGGGGATGCCGGGCTTTCTGCCGAACTCCGGTTGGCAGGTGAGGAGCCTGCAGGCTTCAGTGTCTGGCACAAGAAGCTGCCGCCAGTGAGTTTTGGGATGCACAGTGCGCAGCTCCGTATTATGGGCGACAAGGCAGCGCTTGAGCGTCCGTTGCCAACAGCCAATCCCGAGGGGCTTGCCCATGCGATCGCCATGTGCGAGCGGGAAAGCTCGCTGATGGGGGGAGGGGGTGATCCCGTATTGCAGCGCACCCGGGCTGCCCTTCATCCAGGCGAGAATGGCTATCCCGATCCCGGCACAATTGCAAAGGCACTGCACATGACGTCGCGCACCTTTCGCCGGCGTTTGCAGGAGCAGGGAAGCAGCTACATGCAGTTGCTGGAGGAGGCACGTCGGCGTGACAGTTGCCGCTTGCTGGCAAGGCCGGAGCTGGAGGTTCAGCAAATCAGCGAGTTGCTGGGTTATTCGGATCCGGCGAACTTTACGCGGGCATTCAGGCACTGGATGGGAAAGACGCCTCGGGAGTGGCGCATGACAGATCAGTAGTGCCCGGTTGGTCACGGGATCCGGGTGGGGAAACTCAATCCTCTTTATGGTGGTTTCTTGTTGCCCCTGTACAAAAACATGCCTGTGCGTAACCGGCCATGATGCGGTTCTGCTCTCACCATCAGTCGCTGACGAACAGCAAGGCAGGCCTCTTACAAGCAGTATCCGGGTCGTGGCATGATGCAAAAAGTGTCAACCATGTCACTAAATCTGTAAATTCAGATAAACAGGCGAAATCCTGCATGACTCAGCAACCAGCAATTCTTGTCGTAGATGATCAATCCAGTAATCTGGTCGCCATGGAAGCCATTTTTGATGGTGAACCGATTGATCTTGTAAAGGCATCATCGGGTCAGGAAGCCCTCAAGCTGTTGTTGCAACGCGATTTTGCCTTGGTCTTGCTCGATGTCCAGATGCCCGATCTTGATGGCTTTGAGGTGGCCGAGATCATGCGCAGCAATGCGCGCACCGAGAATGTTCCCATCATTTTCCTGACGGCCATCAGCAAGGAGCAACGCTATATTTTTCGTGGCTATGAATCAGGAGCGGTTGACTACCTGTTCAAGCCGATAGAGCCAGAAATCCTGCGCAGCAAGGTTCGGGTGTTTCTGGAGCTGGACAGAAAGACACGTAATCTTCGCGATAGCCTGAGACTGCTGCAGCAGGAACGTGATCATAACCAGATGCTGCTGCGTTCCCTGGGCGAGGGGTTGTTGGGGATTACGCAAAGTGGCAATGTTTTTTATGCCAATCCTTCGGCAGAGCAAATGCTGGGCCGTCCCCTGAGCGAGATTATCGGCTCCAGACTTAACGATATATTCGTTCTGTTTGACGAAGCGGGGGAGCAAACGGAATGGGCGCTGACAGAGTTGTTGAATGCATGTGGCCGAGGAGAAAGCCTGCAGCGGGATGATCTTTTTTTACGTCGTGACAATGAAGAGGTGGCTGTCGAGATTACAGCCAATCCGCTTCAGCCCACCGGGCAAGAGGTTTCTCCTCATGGTGTGGTGGTTGTGTTCCGTGATGTTTCATCCCGCCGACACCGCGAAAAAGCACTGGTTCGTAAAAGTCAGCTCGACAGTCTGACGGGGCTTTACAATCGTGCAGAGTTTGAACTGTTGCTGCGCGCACGCATTGCCGATGCCAATCGCAACCAGACCAGTGTCGCCGTTCTTTATCTGGATCTGGACCGGTTCAAGACGATCAACGATACCTGCGGTCATCATGTCGGTGATCTCGTGCTGAAAACAGCTGCGGCGCGACTAAAGGACGGAACACGTGATTCTGATCTGGTGGCACGCCTGGGGGGTGACGAGTTTGTCATTGTGCTGGCGAGCAGCGAACCGAGACGTGCCGCCAGTCTTGTTTCAGGCAAGATCCTGCAGTCGTTTGCCCGGGTATCTGACATTGAGGGCACCAAGATACAGATTGGTACCAGTATCGGTATTGCCATCTATCCCGATGACTCAACCAATCCGGAGGAGTTACTGAATTGTGCCGACAAGGCCATGTACCAGGCCAAGGCATCGGGGCGCAGCAATTACCGCTATTACCGGGGCTGATCTTCATTAGTGGGGCTGAACTGACGTCATTGTTATAATGTAACATGGTCAGTAATTGTCCTGTCGATGTCCCGGATTGTCCTTATGTTCCTTTCGTCCCTGCGTACACTTCGATTACACAAAGGCAGCAAATATTGCCTTAAGAAAAATAATCACGAGGGGTCATACAGATGAAAAGCATTGCTCGTTCCCTGCTGCTGTCCGCCGTTGCATTGACTGCTGTAGAGGCTCAGGCCTTCAGTCAGGATACCCACCGCCGCATCGTGGTTGACGCTGTCAACTACATGAAGGCCAACCCGGGCACAACCAACTACGCCAAGCTGCAGGCCGCTGCGACCAATGCCGGCTACACCATTGACCAGTTTGCTCTTGCACTCGGTCAGGGTGCCTACGATGTAGATGACTTCGCCGATACCTACCTGTGTGGCGCGACCACTGGTAACTGCCAGCTTGCGCCTGTGTGGGGAGCAGGTGCCAGCATCGTCAAGTACACCTCTTACTGGCACTTCCAGAACCAGACCCAGGGCCCGGATGTGCATGGCAATGACTTCGGCGGCTATAACTATGCCAAGCTGACCGTCTGGGGTGACATCGATAACATGGCTGCCAGCTGGCTGTACGGTGACTACCTGGATGACGGCAAGGGCAACCTGACAGGCTGGTTCAGCTCTGACAGCAGCAAGTACAACGCCTACGACAAGACCGAAAAGAACTACCGTCTGACTGGCTATTCGACTCGCAGCATGTATGCCGATTACGAAAAGATCCCGTTCCAGCCGATTGATAACCTTGGCCAGTACTGGTTCAGCCAATTCCTCGCTGCGCCTACCGTACAGAAGCTTGGTTTTGTTCTGCACACCACCGACCTGCTGCAACCTCACCACGTGTGGACCACATCGGCACTCAACCATGCCAACTGGGAAACCTGGGTCAGCGATTACTATGACAGTGAAGGCCTTGCCAATCCTGCTCTGGTAGCTTCCGCGCTGAACAATCTGACACCGGTTGGCGCCACTGCCACCGATATTCGTCCCCTGCTTACCCAGGGTGGTGCGATTGCCTACTCTCAGGGTGGTATCGTGCTTTCCAGCACGGATCACAATGATCGTCGCAATGTCGGACGTGTAGTTGTACCGCATGCCATTGCCATGGTGGTGCGTGTGCTGAACCGTGCGGCTGACCGCTTCTGATATAACCAGTTCAATGTTTTGCTTGTTGTGAGCTTTACAGGCGGCTTCTTCCCGAAGCCGCCTTTTTTTTGGCTCCAGTACAGGGCCTTGCTGCCTGGAAATGCTTGGGGCAGGATGCCTGAGTATTCCGGGAGATCGACCGATGTCTGTTACTGTTTCTGCTTTTCGTGGACTTCTGCTTCTGGTCGGGCTTGCGCCTGCATTATTGCTGGCGACAACTCGCCACGACGTTGACGATCCAGCCGTGGCCGCCATTGTGAATGGTGAGGTCATATCACGGCAGGTCATTGACCTCATGCACTCTGTTGCGGTCAAGCGACGCCCTGAAACCACCTTGCCGGAAGTCATGGCATCCATGATCGAGGATCGCTTGCTGGCAACACAGGCACGTGCCACATATCCCATGGATCAGCTGATTGAAAAGACGCGTGTGGGTTATGCCCCCTCGGTTCAGATAGAAGAGAGCCTGGTGGCCAATCTGCAGGCTGCCTATGGCAACCGGGTCATGGCTGCGGTGCGGGCTGAGAAAGGCAACAGTCTCAATGGCATCGTGACTCGTCGGGGAGCACTAACCACGGCGGACTGGAATGCGGTACTGGGTGAAAAGCCCCGTCTTCTGCTTGAGTATGCGCTTGATGAGAGTGGCCGTAAGGCAGCGGGGGCAATGACGTTGCTGGCGTACCGGTTGAGCGGGCAGGCCGGCAGTATCAGTCTGCTGGATGTGTATGATGCCCAGCATGTGCAGGGGCGTCATCGCCTGCATGCAAGGGATTCTGCATTTGCTGTGCAGCAGGCAGAACTGCTGCTGGAGCGGCGTTATGTGCTGGATTGGGCCCGTAACCGCTCCGGTTTGAGTGCCCATGATTACAAGGTGTTTGTGCGAGCCGTTGAGGATCGTCTGGTGCGTGATGGATGGTCCAGCTTGATTGGTGTGTCAGCCGACATGCATGACGATAACCGTCATCTCAAAGCGCTGGCCGCTGCGGTCACGCCCGAGGAAGTCGCTGCCTTTTATGAAAAAAACCGTGAGCAGTTCAAGCGTATTGAAAAAGTAAAGGCATCACATATTCGTGTCAGTGATTTCGAGGCGGCAAACCGTGTTTATGCGCGGCTTCAGAAGGGTGAAGATTTTGCTGCAGTCGCTCGTGAAATG
Organism: Moraxellaceae bacterium; assembly: GCA_049655345.1. Classification (GTDB taxonomy): domain Bacteria; phylum Pseudomonadota; class Gammaproteobacteria; order Pseudomonadales; family Moraxellaceae; genus UBA2031. Next base: position 3,694 of record JBASJP010000009.1, on the reverse strand, counting down.
TCGATCGCCAGTGATCGAGAGAAGGGCGGTGATCTGGGCTGGATCAATCACGGTGAAAAAAATGCCTCGTGGATAGAAAGCATCGCATTCGTGCAAAAGCCGGGCACAACGTCAAAGCCCTTTCGTAGCCCGGGGCCTCCAGGCTCGGCGGCTGTCTGGGAGATACTTAAAGTGGACGAACGTGTCGAGGGCTATCAGCCAGTCGACAGCGAGTCTGTCCGCTATGGTGCTGCCCAGGGGATTGCCAAACAAAAAGCACTGGCTGAGTACGCAGCAACCCGGGACCGGGTGCTGGCCGAAGCCGATATTCGCTTGAACAGCAAGATCCTTGATGCTGTGAAGGAGGTTAAGCCGTGAGTCGTCAGGCGTGGTGGCTTGGGGGCGTATCCCTGGTCCTTCTTGTTGCAGTAGTGATGTTGGGTTTTTGGCTCCGTCCCGATCCGTCACCATCCGCTCCGGAGTCGTCGGCTGTGGCTCCAGCCATGACCATGTCGGCCTCTTCCATGCCGCCTGCGTCGACTGTTGTTGTTCCATCGACGGACGCACGCTCGGATGTAGCCTTGCCACCGGTGCCCGATGTTGCGACGGTGGATGCAGTGGAGTCACTGCGTCAGGCCCGCCTGAATGGTGATGCCAGCGCCCCGGCTGTTGTGCGTAGTCCGGAGCGTGAGCTTCCCACGGCCGCTGAACTTGCCGACCCCGAAGCGTACCAGCGCTATGAGGCACGGCAGAATGAACGCATGTACCGGTCGTTCGTCAGTGCCGCAGACAGCGAGATTCCCAAATTGCAGGAGCAGGTGGCAAAGGGCAAGGCGGCAGGCCTTTCTCCCGAGCAGATTGCAGAAGGAGAGGAGAAACTGCGTCGCATCGAGGCCATGCGTAATCAGTTGATGAGTGATCATCCCGAGCTGAACAGGCCTGCCGCTCCCTGACGGGCCCCGATACCTGCCGTTCATGCACAAAAAAGGACATTTTTTGTGTGTTCTACTTGGCAGGTGGCAGGAGGTTTTCTAGACTGGCATCAAAGGGAGGTGTCTTCCTCCCCATAACAATAATGTGCCGTACTCATGTCAACTTCTACACCTGAAAACCTTGGTCATATCTCTGTGCCTGCCTTGCAGCAGTATGTGCGCAGTGCAGAATCCTGTGGTCTTGCGCGTGAAAAGGTTCTGGCCGAGGCGGGTATCCAGCCGGAGCAGTTGCTCGACAACAACGGCCGGCTGCCCGGCGATGTGCTGCAGAAGCTGTTGAACTATGTACTGCCTCGTTGTGGCAACCCCTTGTTCGGCCTGCAGACCTCCCAGTTCATCCAGCCGGGCTCCTACAGTGTGATGGGCTATATCGCCATGACCAGCAACACGCTGGCCGAAGCAGTTGCCCGCATGCCCCAGTACGAGAAGCTGGTGGGCGATATGGGCACATCAACAGTCGAGTATGAGCCCGGTGCAATTGTCGTGCGCTGGAATTGCCGTTTTCGCGAGCCGCTGGTGCGACGACACATCATCGAGAATGTGCTGGCATCCTGGACAACCTACACGCGCTGGATGGCCGACTCGCAGGAGCTTTCACCGCTTGCCGTCCGCTTTGAGCATGATCCACCCGCAGACCGCTCTCTGCTCAAGCATTACCAGCACATTTTCCGCTGCCCTGTTTACTTCAATCAGCCGATGTCGGCGCTGATAGCATCTCCACAGATTTTTGAATACCCGCTGCGCCAGCCGGATGTAAACCTGCGTGAAACGCTGGAACAACATGCCCAGGCCACATTGTCTGCACTCAAGGAAAAATATTCCCTGGCAGATCAGGTGCGTGCCTTGCTGCGTGCCACGCTGGCGGATGCATCGCCGCGCAAGGAGTTCGTGGCCGAGCAGATGGGCATGAATGTGCGTACCCTGCATCGCAAGCTTGCAGAGGAAAACCAGTCCTATCAGCAAATTCTGGATGATCTGCGCAGCGAACTGGCGCGCAAGTACCTGTTGCAGTCAGCTCTCTCTGTCGAAGACATTGCCCGCAAACTGGGTTTCACGGAAAGCCGCTCATTCATTCGCTACTTCAAGGGCTACACCGGCATGACGCCGGGTGAGTTCCGTCAGGCCGATTTGCCCCGGTAGTGCGTCGACCATTGCAGTGGTATTGCCGGGGTAATGCATGAGTCTGACAATTCCTCTTCCGGACTGGCTGGAGTCGGTCAACCGCAGCCATCAGGTTTTTGCCGATACTGCTGCTGCCATGGCATTTGTTATCGAGCTTTCCCGTCGCAACATCAGTGATGGCGGAGGTCCCTTTGCGGCAGCAATATGTTCCGAGTCGCTTGAGCTGGTGGCAGCGGGCGTCAATCGTGTTGTTCCTGCACAGGCCTCCATCCTGCATGCCGAGATGCTGGCGTTGTTGTTGGCACAGCAGAAGCTGGGTACGCATGACCTGTCCGCCGTCGGCCGTTTTGTGCTGGTCACCAGTTGTGCCCCATGTGCCATGTGCCTGGGGGCGATTCCCTGGTCCGGGGTGGCAGCGGTAGTGTGTGGTGCCCGCGAGGAAGATGCTGCTGCCATTGGGTTTGATGAGGGCGACAAGCCGGCTACCTGGCAGGACAAGCTGCGGTCCCGTGCCATTCAGGTGGAGGAGGATGTATGCCGGCAACAGGCGACGGCGGTACTGCAAGCCTATACGGGGCAGGGCGGGGGCCTTTATTGATGCCGATGGCATGGTTTTGGCCCGTCAGGTAACAAATACCCACCAATTCGTGTGCTTGTCCGTAGTTCATCCTCTGCCGACCGGGCCGTATCCCCGGCTATAATCGCGGCCACTTTCATCAATGGCCTCCTCCCGTGCTCGACGCCAGCCTCCTTCAAGCCTCCCGCGATGATCGCGTGCTCTTTACCGGGCTCGGCTTTCGGCTGTCCCCGGGAGATGTGTTGCAGGTGGCCGGACCGAACGGGTCTGGCAAGACCACAGTGCTGAACGGGATTGCCGGTCTGTTTCCGCTGGAAGCAGGCTGTCTGCGCTGGCGCAACAAGGAGGTTGCCGAGGATCCCGATGCGTTCCGGTCAGACTTCACCTGGCTGGGGCATCATTCGGGTCTCAAGCTGATGCTGTCCCCGCTTGAGAATCTGGCCTGGCTGTCGCGCTTGCGCGGACGCATACCGGTCAGGGCGGAGATGGAGGCGGCCCTGGCCCGGGTTGGTCTTTATGGTTACGAGGATGTTCCTCTGGCACGGCTGTCGGCAGGGCAGAAGCGTCGCGCCGGCCTTGCCCGTCTGTTCGTTGAAAACCGGCCACTCTGGATTCTGGACGAGCCTTTCACTGCCATTGACCGTCAGGGTGTGGATGAGCTGGAGGGGTGGTTGAGTGAGCACGCCGGGCAGGGTGGCATGGTGCTTCTGACCACACATCATGAGTTTGCCGCCGGCTTTGCCGTGCAGCGTCTGGATGTGGCGGCCTATCGTCCCTCCGGGGAGGCTGACGAATGAGTGCTGTTCTGGCGCTGCTGATGCGCGATCTTCGGCTGGCAATGCGCCAGCCGGGAGACTGGCTGACCCCCCTGGGATTTTTCCTGCTGGTTGTGACGCTGTTTCCGCTGGCAGTGACGGCGGAACCACGCAAGCTGGCACTGATGGCCCCCGGTGTTATCTGGGTGGCTGCTCTGCTGTCCATGCTGTTGTCGCTGGATGGCCTGTTTCGTCAGGATCTTGAAGAC
>JBASJP010000008.1:0-5468 GCA_049655345.1 Moraxellaceae bacterium | reverse complement strand
CCAACGGAACCGAACAGCTTGCCTTCATCGCCAGCCTTGGCAGCGATAACGACGGCCAGAGCGCTGACGCGCTCGGCACGAGCCTGGGCAGAGGCCAGAGTGGCGTTAGCCTTGGCTTCCAGTTCGGCGCGGCGAGCTTCAAACTCGGCCACATTCTTTTCAGTAGCAGGTACAGCCTTACCCTGAGGAATCAGGAAATTACGGCCATAACCAGGCTTTACAGCAACCTTGGCACCAAGTGCACCCAGGTTCTTGATCTTCTCAAGCAGAATGACTTCCATCACTCGTCTCCCGGATTACAGGTGGTTGTCGGTATAAGGCAGCAGGGCCAGGAAACGGGCCTGCTTGATGGCCAGACCCAGCTGACGCTGGTAACGGGCCTTCGTGCCAGTAATACGGCTGGGGACAATCTTTCCTGTCTCAGTAACATACTGCTTCAGGGTTTCAGTGTCCTTGTAATCGATGTACTTGGTAGCTTCCGCTGTGAAGCGGCAGAACTTGCGACGACGGTAGAAACGTGCCATGACGTTTGCTCTCCTATTCGAATCTCTCAATCGCTTGCGCGTGAATCAGTAACTGCTGCGTATCGCGGTGACTGGCCTGCGCCAGCATCCCGCTCACCGTGACCCGGTTTCCCGGCACCAGACCGGTCACCTGTTGCGCCAGCTTGCTCCCCGAGACCTTGACGGTGACCAGGGCGCGCACTTCGCGCAATTGCCCGTCCAGGGTCTGGACAGAGCGGTGTTCCAGTATCAGTTCACGATGCTCTACACCGGCCGGGCTGGTCCGGGGAGCTTTTAGCTCCTTGACGAGACCTGTGATCCGGACGGCATTGAATTCCACGCAGTAAGTAACCGCTTACTCGCCAGCTTCCTCGGAGGCAGCCTCTTCGGTGCCTTCGTCAGAACGGGCGGCTTTGCGGCTGCGCTTCTCTTCCGCGCCCTTGGCCATGATCGATTCCTCGGTAATGGCTTCGTTGCGACGGATGATGAGATTGCGGATAACCGCGTCGTTATAGCGGAAAGCTTCTTCCAGCTCATCCAGGGTGGCCTGGCCGCACTCGATGTTCATGAGCACGTAATGAGCCTTGTGGATCTTGTTGATCGGGTAGGCCAGCTGACGGCGGCCCCAGTCTTCAAGGCGGTGGATCTTGCCACCGGCTTCCTTGATGGTTCCGGTGTAACGCTCGACCATGGCGGGCACTTGCTCGCTCTGGTCGGGGTGTACCAGGAACACGACTTCGTAATGACGCATTGTTTTGCTCCTTACGGGTTGCACAGCCCCCGCTGTCTCTCAGCAGGAGCAAGGAGATCACCCCCGGAAACCGGCGGTGCCCAATTGCAGGAAGGCAAAGGGGCGCGAAGTTTACGCGAAACTGCCCCCCACAACAAGGGAATCCACCCGTCTGACCGCCGGGCAGCGGCCGCATGAATGATTGAAGCTACCCTCCCCCTCGGCTAAGATGCAGACAGACCTGTATCAAAATTACAACAACAGGCAGGAAACCGGGTGCACCATGAAACCGCTTTCATCCTTTATCAAGCTGGCGATAGTTGCTCTGGCCATAGGGTCGGCGCCGCTGCATGCCACATCGGATGAAGAAGGGCGCCCACGGCTTGATCAGTTCTCCTCTTATGATGCCTTCATGAAGGCAATGGTGGCGTGGGAGTCCCGCCCGATCAGGCCTCAGGCAATCAAAAGCCAGACTGCAGCAACGACACCCCCGCTTCCGTCCACCCGGCCAATCCCGGTGCCAGAAGGCGTAGACCCCACCAGCGAATCCGCCCCGCCCCCCCTGGCCATCACCGGGCCGGAGGATCTGGACGCTGCAGTAGAGCTGGCCAAGGACATTTCCCACCCGGACTACACCGCCCCGGTCCGCTACAATCGCTCGACCCACATCAGCTTTCCCCTGCCGTCGATTGATGGCAGCGACATGAGCCAGGCCAGCATCCCGAATGGCCTTCAGGTAAAGAAGCCAGTCGTGATGGTGGGCGACAAGTCGCAGGACGCAATTGACCAGCAGATGACGCTGGAAGCACTGACCAAAATGAATGAGTCGTCAAAGGGTGTGGCACTGGAAACCTTTGCCGGCATGAGTATCGGCCCGCGTAATGGCCCAAGTCACATTGTAATAGATACAACCAATTAGGCCGGCAACGGCACCATGCAAAAGACCACGCATGATGGTCTGACAAAACAATAAGGATGCCGCCGGCTTAACGAGCGGATCGAAGAGGGGGTTACATGAAGTTCACCAACGGCACGCCATCTGCTGCCTTGCTCGCACTGCTGATCAGCAGCAGTGCGCTGGCAAATGCCGAGCGCCCCCAGCTCAAGGACTACAGCTCCTACACCGACTTCTTGCGCGCCGTCGTCGACTTCACCAAGAACGATGGCGAAATGCCGGCTAGCGAGAAGCAATGCCGTGATGATGGAGGCAGTGGTGGCGGATCATCTGACAAGAAAAAGAACGCCTGCAACCAGAAAGAAGTCTCAACCGAAACCAGACTGCCTGATACTGGCGCGGCAGAAAGCCCCACCGACCCAATGATTGATGGCTCCGCCGGGGCAGAGGGAAGTGACGAGCTTGATGGCCTTATTGGTGCTGAGGGCGCCGACCAGGACGGGCTCGCTGAAATGGACAGTGCCGATATGGCCGATCCGGACAGCGCAGGGGTTACTGCCAGTCCGGGTAGCTCGGGCAGCACCAGCGACCAGGCCAGTAACGCGACTGGCGACAGCCTTGAACAGGCCATTGATCTGGCCCGCGACGGCCTCAATCCGGTTTATGTCGATCCGTCCAACACGCGCACCACCTTCAGCAGCTTCCCGATGGAGCCCATCGACTCCGGTGATCTTGCCCAGGTCAGCCTGATTGATGCCCTCAGCGGCCTGACAATGAGTACGCGTGACCCCAGGATTCGTCTCAACATCAACCCCTCCAACCTCACGAATCCCGCAGCGGTCACCGACGCACGCCAGGACGGCGAAGATTACGCACTTGGTCTTGAGCCACTCATGGTGCAACAGGAACTGCTCGCCAATTACCTCAACCTTACCAACGATAATTTTATCTGGACGACCGACGGCAATTACTACTCCATTGTTTATGCCAACCCGACCTACATTGGCGAGAACGGCGTAAGACTTGAATTCTCCAGCCAGTCATCCGTGCGTGTTGCCATTGTGGACAGCGACGGCTTTACCGGCTCCCGTGCTGCCGGCGCACTGGTGATCGACCCGCTCAACATCAAGACCAACACGATTGTCGCCAGCCTGTTTGCGGTCGAAAGCAATGGTGAGCCGGGCTTGCTGGCCAAAGTGGATATCACGGACGGTATCGACATTGACCTTGGCAACACCAAGGTGGGCGTTGCCGGCGCAACACGCAACAGCGATGGCGGCTGGAATATCGGGCGGGTTAAAAACTTCCTCTACTTTGGCACCGGCTCAAAACTGTCCATCCTGATGGAATCACCGATGGAAGTGCTGGTAACCAACCCCACCAATGGTACCAATACACCGTTGATGCGCCTCAATGCCTCGATCGACCACATCAGCCTGAGCGAGATTGCCTTGCTCGACAGCACTGACGGCAACGGCATCCACATTGGCCGCGTGACCATGAGCAACATCCAGATGGTCAATACAGCCGTCTACTTTGAAAACGACAGCATTCGCGTGGACATGGGTAAAGGCGCAGACAACTTGCGCATGGCCATCGAAAACATTGTGCTGGGTGGCAGCCTGCAGGATCGCGCCAGTGGCACCCTGCCGCCATCGATAGGGGATGTAGAAGTGTCACTGAGCACCAAGGACAACATGCAGATCACCTTGCGCTCGCACTAAGTCGCAAAAAGCACCAGAAAAAAGGCCGCTCCGGTTTCCCGAGCGGCCTTTTTGTTTTCAGCAGATGTCTTTTTTACAACACCCTCTGAAGCCCCTTACTTGAGCCGTGTGCGCTGCCGCATGGCCTCAAACAGTGTCACGCCCGTTGCCACAGAGACATTGAGGCTTTCCACTGTCCCGGCCATCGGAATGTAGATCAGGCCATCACACAGCTCACGGGTCAGGCGACGCATGCCGGAACCCTCTGCCCCCATGATCACTCCCAGCGGCCCGGTAAGTGACGTGGCATAGAGCGACTTCGCATCCTGCTCCAGTGCCGTGCCCATCAGCCAGATACCGCGCTCCTTGAGCATCTCCATGGTGCGGGCCAGATTTGTCACCTGAAAAAACGGCAGGCTGTCTGCAGCACCACACGCCACCTTGCGCACGGTAGGCGTAATGGATGCCGACTTGTCGCGCGGCGTGATCACCGCATGCACTCCCGCCGCATCGGCACTGCGCATGCAGGCACCGAGATTGTGGGGATCGGTCACATTATCCAGCAGCAACAAGAAGGGTGGATCGGTCAGCCCGTCCAGAAACGTGGCCAGGTCATTCTCGTCACCCGGTGCCTGTTCGCGCACGCGTGCAACCACGCCCTGGTGATGTGAATCACCGGCAAGGTCGTCAAGCTGGTTACGCTCACGCCACTGCAGGGTCAGGCCCAGCGGACGCAACGACTGCACCAGTTTGTTCAGGCGGTCATCGTCGCGGCTCTTGAGCAGAAACACTTCCAGCACCCCTTCTGGGTGCCGGTCCAGATAGGCCTGCACCGAGTGCAGGCCATAGATCACGATATTTTTTGCCATTTACTTCTTCTTGCGTCCTGCCGGATTGCTCTTGCCACCACCTGCTGCGGGCTTCGGAGCCCCTCCTGCAGACGATTTACCTGAAGACCCGCCCGCAGGCTTGCCGGACTTGCCGCCAGAGGAGCGGCCACCGGAAGGCTTGGGGCCACTCTTGCCGGGAATGTCGCCACTGCGCAAACGGTCACGCTCGGAACGGCTGTCATCGCCACGGCCACGGCCCTGTCCCTGTCCCTTTTTGCCGCGCGGTGCGTTATCCATTTCTTCGGAGGCCATGCGCGGACCACGACGCAACTTGCTTCCGCCACCGACAAGATCGAAGTCCATCTTGCGCTCATCAAGATTCACGGCCGCCACCTTGATGCGCACGGTATCGCCAAGCGCAAACTGGGTGCCGGAACGACTGCCGACCAGCTTCTGCATGGTGGCATCAAAATCGTAATAGTCGCCGGACAGGCGGCTGATGTGGACCAGCCCTTCTACGTAAATATCCTTCAGCTCGACAAAGAAACCGAACGACGTCACGGAAGAAATCACGCCATCAAACTCGCCACCGACATGATCACGCATGTACTCGCACTTGAGCCAGGACACCACATCACGCGTGGCTTCATCGGCACGACGCTCGGTCATCGAGCAATGTGCGCCAAAGGCCAGCATCTGGGCCATGTCCGGCATGCCGGTGCCCTCCGCTTTCTTGCCACGCATGCGACGCATCTTGTCGCCCATGGCCCCCATCAGCGAATGCTCGGTCTGCACACGCGCACGAAT
>JBASJP010000007.1:0-5874 GCA_049655345.1 Moraxellaceae bacterium | reverse complement strand
AAAAACTTTCGCGGCTGAAGCCGCTCCCACAGACCGTTCCCACACTTCCGACGAGAGAGTTTCCGTGAGCAAAAGCAACACCATGACCATCAAGCCGTCAGCCCGACGCAAGGCACGCCGCTTTGCCATGCAGGCCCTGTACGAATGGTCGATTTCCCAGAACCCGATGTTCGAGATCGAGGCCCGCTATCGTGTCGACAACGACATGCACAAGGTTGACCTCGAATACTTTCACGAACTCATTCATGAAATCGTGAAGCAGAGCGAAGAGATTGATGACACGTTCATGGCGCATCTCGACCGCAAGCTGCACGAACTCGATCACGTCGAGCGCGCCATCCTGCGCATCGGCACCTATGAAATGCTGCGCCGCCTTGATGTGCCCTACAAGGTCGTCATCAACGAAGGCATCGAGCTGGCAAAAGATTTTGGTGCCACCGAGTCGCACAAGTACGTGAACGGCATTCTTGACGAAGTTGCCAAGCAGCACCGCAAGATCGAGCGGGATCACTGAGCACGCTGATGTCGGGCCACGGCGAATTCGACCTCATCCGCGAGTTCTTCACGCGCCCCGCGCGTGATGCGAGCGTGGTGCTGGGCATCGGGGATGATGCCGCCCTGATGGTGGTGCCGGCAGGCGATGTACTCGCCGTCACCACCGACACACTCGTGGCCGGCCGGCATTTTCCCGAAGAGGCTGCTGCTGCCGATATCGGCTGGAAAAGCCTGGCGGTCAACCTGTCCGACCTGGCCGCCATGGGCGCCACCGCACGCTGGGTCACCCTGGCCATCACCCTGCCGGACAACAATGAACATTTCCTGCGCGAGTTTTCGCGCGGCTTTTTTGCTCTGGCCGATCAGGAAAATGTCCGGCTGGTGGGCGGGGATACCACACGTGGCCCGCTTGCCATTACGGTGACGGCCATGGGCACGCTGCCGGCCGCAGCCGCCATACGGCGTGATGGTGCCCGTGCCGGCGATGACCTTTATGTCTCCGGCACCGTCGGCGATGCCGGCCTCGGTCTGCGTCTGGCGCTGGACCAGTGGCCGGATGAACTGGCACCGGCAAGCCGCGACACGGCCCTCGCCCGCCTGCACCGGCCACACCCCCGGCTGGCACTGGGCGCGGCCCTGCGCGGGGTGGCCAGTGCCGGACTGGATGTCTCCGACGGGGTGGCGCAGGATCTGGGGCATCTGCTGCTGGCATCCGGCGTCGGGGCCGAACTGGAACTGGACGCCCTGCCCATGAGCACGGCATTGCAGGCGATCGACCCTGCCTTTGCCGTGATTCTGGCCCTGACCAGCGGCGACGATTACGAGTTGCTGTTCACCGCCCCACCCGCCATGCGTGACGCCATTGCCGCGCTGCCAGTACGCTGTACACGCATCGGGTGCATCACCGCCGCCCCCGGACTGGTGCTGCTGCGCAACGGCCAGCCGGTGGACATGCCGGTAGCTGGCTACACGCACTTCTGATCACTGCCAAAGACTGAGACCTGATGAATAAACCGGACTTGCGTGACCCCCTGCAACTGCTGGCCTTCGGCTTTGGCAGCGGCCTTGCCCCGAAAGCCCCCGGCACCTTCGGCTCGCTGGCAGCACTTGCCTGTTTCCCCTTGCTGGCCTTGCTGGCCCTGCCCGCCTTTCTGGGCGTCGTGGCGGTCGCCGCACTGGCCGGGATTGTGATCTGTGACCATGCGGCAAAGGCACTGGGCGTGCATGATGACGGTCGCATCGTCTGGGACGAGTTTGCCGGGCAATGGCTGGCGCTGACCCCGCTGGTCCCGACCCTGGCCTGGGGCTTCACGGACCTGCTCTGGCTGCTGGCCGGCTTTGGCCTGTTCCGCATCTTCGACATCATCAAGCCATGGCCCATCAGCCATCTGGACGAGAAGGTGCATGGCGGCCTTGGCATCATGCTGGATGATCTGGTGGCCGGCGTGTTTGCCGGGCTGGTACTGTTCGCCCTGCGTCTGGCATTTTGAGGCTCTCATGAAGGCATTCGTCACCCTGCTGCTGCTCACTCTCGTCTCCGCCCCCGCGCTGGCCAGCCGGGACGATCCGCATGTCGTGGTGATCGGCCTGCTCGGGCAAAAGGCCCTGCTCAAGATTGATGGCCAGCAGCACATCCTGTCCCCGGGCGAAAGCGCCGGTGGCGTGACCGTGCTGGAGGTGTCCCGCCAGGACACGCTGCTGCGCATCAACCAGCGCGAAGAGCGACTGGCCATGGGCATGGACACCGGCGGCATCGACCTGCGCCAGCAGCGCCCCAGCATCGAGATCAACATGAATGCCAATGGCCAGTTCATCACCAATGGCCAGATCAACGGCCGCGTCGTGCAGCTGCTGGTGGATACCGGCGCCAACACCGTCTCCATGACCACGGCCGATGCAAGGTCGCTGGGCGTTGACTACAAGCGCTTTGGCGAGCGCACCGGCGTGCTGACCGCGGGCGGCCCCGTGGCCGCCTGGGCCGTCACCCTGGGCAGCGTGCAGGTCGGCCCCATCACCGTGCGTAATGTCGTTGCCACCGTCCGCGAGAGCACCGATAACGCGCCCATCCTGCTGGGCATGTCGTTCCTGTCCCAGGTCAACCTGCAACACGAACAGAACCGCCTGCGCCTGACCGGGCGCTGATTCCTGCCCGGCAACAGACTGTTCCATCACGATCCGTGTTCCTGACCCACGGGTTTGCTACAATGCAGCCCCCTTACCCCGGGAGCTGTCCGTGTCTGTCGCTTTCGTCGCTGCATCCCGCCTGCCAACCCGCCATGGCACATTCATGATCCATGCCTTTGAAGACCCGGAAACGGGCAAAGAGCATGTTGCACTGGTCATGGGTGACGTCACGGATGGCGAACCCGTGCTGATGCGCGTCCACTCCGAGTGCCTGACCGGTGACGGCTTCGGCAGCCTGCGCTGTGACTGCGGCCCGCAACTGGAGGCGGCCATGGGAAAAGTGGCCGAAGCCGGGCGCGGCGTCATCCTGTACCTGCGTCAGGAAGGCCGTGGCATCGGCCTGCTCAACAAGATCCGTGCCTACCACCTGCAGGATCAGGGCGCAGACACGGTCGAGGCCAACGAGCAGCTTGGCTTTGCGCCGGACCTGCGCGAATACTCCATGTGCGAAGACATGCTGGTGCATCTGGGCGTAAGCAGCGTGCGCCTGATGACCAACAACCCGCGCAAGGTTGCTGCACTGGAGTCGCACGGCATTGCCGTGATCGAGCGTGTTCCCCTGATGACCGGGCGCAACCCGCACAACGAGCAATACCTCGATACCAAGCAGGACAAGATGGGACATATGCTCGACAAGGAATAAGGCATCGCGCTTTAAATCCGTCGGGCATCAAAAACCACCAGCGCCTCACCGCTCATCTGCAACCCTGCATCACGGCCCGGCAGGAATGCCTGCACGCACTATAGTTTCTTCATGGTGTGTTGATGCAGGAGGGTACGATCATGACCATGCGCAGTAACGACTCCCAGAACAAACTGCACTTTCGCAGCGACCGCATTGCCTGCGAGAACGGCCAGTTTTTCTTTTCCACGCGGGAAGGCGCCCTGAACGGACCGTACAACACACGGCACCAGGCAGAAGTTGCAGCATCGCTGTTCATTCGCGACCAGCTGGACCCCACCCGTCTGGCCAGCAAGCTGAATCCGCCCGATCCGCAGTTTTATCGCTACAGGGCGCGTTCAAGCCATGACCGGCGTCGCGATGACCGCCGACTCGGCGAACGTCGCCAGTGATGCGATGACCACATAAAAAAACCGGCACAGCTGCCGGTTTTTTTATGTGCTTCAGACAGGAGTACCCGTCAGACACCCTGCAGCAGACGCTGCCGGATTGCTGCCTCGACACCGGCTGCATCCAGCCCACACGCGGCCAGCATTTCACCATGCGTGGCATGCTCGATAAATGCATCCGCAATACCGATATTCAGTACCGCCTTTACCAGTCCCTCAGCCGCCAGGAACTCGTTCACGGCAGAGCCGGCGCCCCCCATGACAGCGTGTTCCTCGACGGTTACCAGCAGATCGTGCGACGCGGCCAGTTCGCGCACCAGCGCTTCGTCCAGCGGCTTTACAAAACGCATGTCGACCACCGTGGCGTTGAGCGCATCGGCAGCCTTGAGCGCAGCTGCCAGCATCGAGCCGAACGACAGGATGGCAATCTTTTCGCCACTGCGTTTTTTCACGCCCTTGCCCAGCGGCAAGGCAGTCATGGCCTTGTCAATCACCGCACCGGTACCGGTGCCACGCGGATAACGCACGGCTGCCGGCCCCTTGAATTCGAATGCGGTATACAACATCTGCCGGCATTCATTTTCATCCGAGGGCGCCATGATCACCATATTCGGCACCGTGCGCATGTAGGCATAATCGTAGGCGCCTGCATGCGTGGGGCCGTCTTCGCCGACAAGACCCGCACGATCGATACCAAAGGTCACATCAAGATTCTGCAGTGCAATGTCATGCACCAGCTGGTCGTAGGCGCGCTGCAGGAAGGTGGAATAAATTGCGACAACCGGCTTCTGGCCCTCGCAGGCCATGCCGGCCGCCAGTGTCAGCGCATGCTGCTCGGCAATCGCCACGTCGTGATAGCGCTCGGGAAACCGCTCGGAAAATCTCACCATGCCCGAGCCTTCGCACATGGCGGGCGTAATGCCGACACAACGCGGATCGGCCGCGGCCATGTCGCACAGCCAGTCACCAAACACATCGGAATATTTCGGCTTTTTCACCACCGGCGCCACCGGTGTTTCACGCTCGACCGCCGGAGCAATCTTGGTAATCGCATGGTAACCGATGGGGTCGGCTTCCGCCGGTGCAAAGCCCTTGCCCTTGGTGGTGTACACATGCAGCAACTGTGGCCCGGGGGCATCGCGCAGATTGGAAATGGTATCGACCAGTGCTTCCAGATCATGGCCATCAATCGGCCCGACATAATTGAAGCCGATGCTTTCAAACAGCGCACCGGGTGAATTCACCAGATGCTTCATGCTCTCTTCGGAGCGACGCACAAAATTGAGGGTGGCAGGCATGGCAGAGAGCACACGCTTGCCACCTTCGCGCAGTGCAATATATGTCTTGCTTGCCCAGACACGTGCCAGATAGTTGGAGAGCCCGCCAACATTCTTGGAAATGGCCATGCCGTTGTCATTCAGGATGACCAGCATGTCGGCACTGTTGTGCGCCGCATCATTGAGCGCTTCGAATGCCATGCCGGCAGTGATGGCACCGTCACCAATCACGGCACATACCTTGCGCTGACTGCCACTCATGCGTGCGCCAAGCGCCATGCCGAGCGCAGCCGAAATCGAGGTTGACGAATGGCCCACCCCAAAGGTGTCGTATTCGGATTCGGCGCGATTGGGAAACGCGGCCAGACCGTCCTTCTGACGCATGGTGAGCATGCGTTCCTTGCGGCCGGTAAGAATCTTGTGCGGATAGGTCTGGTGACCCACATCCCACACCAGCCGGTCGGACGGGGTGTTGTAGACATAGTGCAGGGCGATGGTGAGTTCGATCACGCCCAGGCCGGCACCAAAATGCCCGCCGGTCTGGCCGGTGCACCAGAGCAGGTACTCGCGCAGCTCCAGCGCCAGCTCGGGCAGGGCCTCGGGCGGCAGCTCGCGCAGCTTGTCCGGTGTGGGCACCTGGTCAAGCAGGGGGGTGTCGGGGCGTTCTCGGGGGATCTCGGTGAACATCGCAGCATCCTGGCAGGGTCGGCGATTATACCGTGTGGCGGCCCCGGTGGAACGGTGATCAGTGATCGCGCGCCACCAGAAAGTCCGCCAGCTCGCGCAGCGGTGCGGCCACCATGCCCAGCGGCGCAAGGGCCGCGACGGCTTCGTCATGCAAGCGGAC
>JBASJP010000006.1:0-7995 GCA_049655345.1 Moraxellaceae bacterium | reverse complement strand
GTACTGGTGGGGCTGTTCTGGAATGGTCTGGGGGCGCTCATGCTGTCGCTGCAGGCACCCGTGAAGTGGGAGTGGCTGCCGCCGCTGCTGGCGGGGTCTCTGGTCGGCGGCTATCTGGGGGCGCACTGGGCACTGCTGAAGGGAAACAGGGCGGTCAAGGTGGCTTTTGAGGTGCTGACCATCGGGGTTGGCCTTAAACTCATCGCCGATGCGTTGCTTCATGGCTGGTAGCGGGGAGGGCCGGCCTGAGTGGCGGGCTCCCTTCCGTCTGCAACCTTGAGTGTCTCGTCAGAAAGTTGCGCTAAGCCATTGTCCCTGTTTGATTAGGAGTGGCTTTTTTTGCGCATTGCCTCTGTAGCCGGCCATGGAAAACTGTGCTAAAACGTTGGCAATCTGTCGTTTCTGCCCCTTGGGGCTGCCCGATAGCGTATTTACGGATTTTGTTATTCGCCCAGACAGGCCCGCAAAGCCTCACATGCAAAGAAGGCTGTTCCAATGGAAGACAATTTCGACGGTATGAAAGTCATGGTCATCGACGACTCGAAGACGATTCGTCGTACGGCCGAGACCCTTCTGCAGAAAGCCGGCTGCACCGTGATCACAGCCACTGACGGTTTTGATGCCCTGGCCAAGATTGCCGACTCCAACCCCGACATCATCTTTGTTGACATCATGATGCCGCGCCTGGATGGCTACCAGACCTGTGCACTGATCAAGAACAACTCGGCGTTCAAGTCCACGCCAGTCATAATGCTCTCCTCCAAAGATGGCCTGTTTGACAAGGCGAAAGGTCGTATCGTGGGCTCGGACGAGTATCTGACCAAGCCATTCAGCAAGGAAGAGTTGCTGGGTGCCATCCGGCAGCACGTCCACGTAAAGGCTTGAGTGTTACTGATTTTCCGAGGTTGATATGGCGCGTATTCTCATTGTTGATGACTCCCCTACGGAAACCTACCGTTTCCGTGAAATCCTGGAAAAGCACGGGCACAAGGTGCTTGAGGCTACCAATGGTGCCGATGGCGTGGCCACGGCACGGGCCGAGTTGCCCGATCTGGTGTTGATGGATGTGGTGATGCCGGGTCTCAACGGCTTTCAGGCAACTCGCCAGCTGTCCAAGGGTGAGGATACGGCACACATTCCGATTGTCATTGTTACCACCAAGGATCAGGAAACTGACCGTGTGTGGGGTAAGCGTCAGGGTGCCAGTGACTATCTCACCAAGCCGGTTGATGAAACGCTGCTCATGCAGACCATCGCTGGTCTCATTCCCGGCAAGTAACCAGAAAGACAAGCAGGCAACATGGCCGCCAAGGGATTCATCAAGCTTCTCGAAATTGCCGAGCGCTCAAAACAGCGCACGCTTGGTCTGCCGGCTGACGGTCAGGCTGTCGAACACTGGAGTGGTATCGGCTTTACACTCGATGGCCAGTATTTCCTGGCGGCAATGGGTGAGGTTTCTGAGGTACTGGCCGTGCCACGTTACACGCATGTTCCCGGTGTAAAGCCATGGATGAAGGGGATTGCCAATGTGCGTGGTCGTCTGTTGCCGATCATGGACATGCTGGGCTACTTCAACCGGGCGTCAAGTTTGCAGGAACACCGCCGCCGCCTTCTGGTGGTTGACCAGGGCGATATTTTCAGCGGTCTGGTAGTGGATGAAATTCTGGGGATGCAGCATTTCCCGGTACAAGATTATTCGCCGGAGGCCCTGCATGTGCATGCAGAGTTGCGGCCCTTTGTTCAAGGGGCCTTCCGGCGTGAAGACAAGGATTGGGCGATCTTCAGTCTGGCCAGGCTGGTTGAAGATCCGCAGTTCCTCCAGGCTTCCGCCTGACACTGGGCCGGGTATTCCGGTCCGCTTCGTACAATTATAAACAGGGGGCCGTCGAGGGCAGATGGTATGAATCCGAAACTGCAAGCCGTACGCGACAAGTTCGCGAGTATTCAGTGGAAGCAGGTCTTTTCCAAGGACAATTTCCGCGCCCTCCTGCAGCGTGAGTACTGGCAGAATCTCTGGCGCAGTGCTGCGGCTGGTGGTGAGTCCGGTCCCTGGCTGATTGGTCTGGGCATTGGCTTTTTCTTTGCTTTCGGCATGTTCATCATCGTGGGCGTCAAGGGTATCAATGCCACCCAGATGATTCAGAACGCGTCCGAGTTGCGTGTGTTGTCGCAGAACATCGCCAATAATGCGACCGAGGCGTCTGGCGGTAACGAGGCGGCTTTCAAGCAGTTGAGCCTGTCACGCAAGGAGTTCCAGACACGCTGGGACGAGTTGAAGGACATGCGTAGCGAGAAGCGCCCTGAAATGCAGGAGCTTCAGAAGGTGTGGGATCCGGTGTCGCAAAATACCGACATCGTGCTCAATGGCGAGTCGGCGGTGACCGACCTTCATGAGCTGGCCCAGACGCTGTCCGAAACGGTTCCAGACCTGCAAGCTGAATACGACATTGTGGTGGAAGGCATGCTGCGGTCGGGTTCTCCGGCATCGCAGATTGCTGTTGCCAAGCAGCAGTCGGTGCTGGCGGAACGTATCCTGCGTTCTGTCAACAAGGTGCTGGAGGGCGGCGCGGATGCCGTGACATCGGCTGACGCCTTCGGTCGTGACGCTGCCCAGTTCGGTCGTGTTCTGTCGGGCATGATGGAGGGTGATGCTGCACTGGGTATCCAGCAGGTGACGGATCCGGAAGCACAGGATGCGCTGACGGCTATTGCTGACAGTTTTGAAAGCTCGGTGAACCAGTCTGCGAATGCGATTCTGGAAACATCACCTGAACTCTTCCAGGTGCGTGAAGCGGCTGATGGTGTGTTCCGCGACTCCCCCGCCATGCTGGTTGCAACCACCACGCTGGCTACTGACGTGGCCGAAAGTGCGAATACAACGATTTATACCGCTCTCGGTATTCTCTTCCTTGGTGTCGGTATTGTGTGCGCTGTCCAGTTGATGCGAGTGCGTGCCAACGTGGACCGTATCCGTGCCGAAGAAGAACGTAATACGGAAATGGCGCGTGCAGAACAGATTGAATCGGAAAACCGTCGTAACCAGGATGCCATTTTGCGTCTGCTTGACGAACTGGGCGACCTTGCTGACGGTGACCTTACCGTACAGGCAACGGTGACCGAGGACTTTACGGGTGCCATCGCCGACTCCATCAACTACTCCATTGACCAGCTGCGCGGACTGGTAACCACGATTAACCAGACTGCGGTGCAGGTGTCTGCTGCTGCCCAGGAAACACAGTCCACGGCCATGCATCTCGCCGAAGCGTCCGAGCATCAGGCGCAGGAAATTGCCGGTGCATCTGCCGCTGTGAATGAAATGGCGGTCTCGATTGATCAGGTGTCTGCCAACGCTGCCGAATCGGCCGCGGTGGCCGAGCGTTCTGTGGCCATCGCCCACAAGGGCGCCGAGGTGGTGCAAAACACCATCACCGGTATGGACACGATTCGTGAGCAGATTCAGGAAACATCGAAGCGTATTAAACGTCTCGGTGAATCGTCACAGGAAATCGGTGACATCGTGTCGCTGATTAACGACATTGCCGACCAGACCAACATTCTGGCTCTTAACGCCGCCATTCAGGCGTCGATGGCAGGTGAAGCCGGTCGCGGCTTCGCGGTGGTTGCCGACGAAGTGCAGCGCCTTGCAGAACGTTCTGCTGCTGCAACCAAGCAGATCGAACAGCTGGTGAAAACGATTCAAACGGATACCAACGAAGCTGTTATCTCGATGGAACAGACCACCGCCGAAGTGGTGCGCGGTGCCCGTCTGGCGCAGGACGCCGGTGTGGCACTGGGCGAGATCGAGTCGGTGTCGAGAAACCTTGCTGACCTGATTCAGAACATTTCGAATGCGGCACGTCAGCAGGCTGCTTCGGCAGGCCATATCTCCAACACCATGAACGTGATTCAGGAGATCACCTCTCAGACTACTGCCGGTACCATTGCGACAGCACGTTCGATTGGGAATCTCGCGGAAATGGCTAACGAGCTGCGTCAGTCGGTAGCCGGCTTCAAGCTGCCCGAGCACGCCTGATCAAGCTCGCGAGCCAACTGGTGGCGAGCATGAACGGGATTATTGACGTGGCCACTGACCGTTGGGGAATCAAGTCGCTTACGCCCATCTCGGACGAACAGTTCGAGTTATGGCAGACGCTGATCGAGGCGCGTACCGGCATGACTGTCGGTGCCGCCCGCCGTTCCTTTCTTGAGACCAATCTCGGCATTCGCATGCGCGAGATTGGTGTCAGCGATTACGAAACCTACTACGAACAGCTGATGGCTGGCCCGGTTGCCGAGCGCGAGTGGGCTGTTCTGGTTGATCGTCTTACAGTGCAGGAAACCTCCTTTTTTCGTCACTCCAGTTCGTTTGCGCTGGTGAAGTCGCATGTGGCTGATGTGCTCGCAAAGGATGCCCGGCGCAAGACGCTTAATCTCTGGAGTGTGGGTTGCTCTACTGGGGAAGAGCCATATTCGCTGGCCATGCAGACTGATGCCCAGTTGACGGACATGCAGCGTCAGGATGTTTATTTTGGCGTCACTGCTTCGGATATAAGTTTGCCTACGCTGTCGAGGGCGCGTGCCGGGATTTATGGTGAGCGCCGTCTGCATAATGTGCCAACGGCCTGGAAGCAGAAGTATTTCCAGCCGGTGGCAGGGCGGAAGGAACTGCAAGTTACCGGCGAACTCAAACGCCGGATTGCCTTTGTTCAGCTCAACATCATGGAACTGGACCGGGTACCGATCGGTGATATGGACGTTATTTTTTGTCAGAACGTCCTGATTTATTTCCGTCGCTTTCGCAAGCGCGACATCCTGGCCAATCTGGCTTCGCGGCTAACGCCGGGGGGGCTGCTGGTGCTGGGGGTGGGTGAGGCAGTGGATTGGGCGCATCCGGCGCTGGCGCGAGTGGACTACCCGGATACGCTGGCGTTTCGTCGTAAAGCCTGACGGCTGGTCGCCCGGGGGTGGGCGCTTCTGTCGGGAACGGATTATGTAGGGACAGGTCGCGGGCCTGTCATACAGCACCTTCGGGTGCCTAACAATAATGACATTGGCCCCTGAGGGCATGACGATGGGTGACAATCACAGCTTTCTGGCTCTGGACTGGGTCAAGGGTGAAATCGAGGAAACGCTGAAGCAGGCGCGGCAGGCGCTGGAAGCGTTTGTGGAGAACCCTGAAGACGGGACGCGCATGCGTTTCTGTCTCGCCTATCTGCATCAGGTGCATGGCACATTGCAGATGGTGGAGTTTTATGGCGCCGCCCTGCTGGCCGAAGAGATGGAAAAGCTCTGCCTGGCCCTGATCAATAATCAGGTGTCGCGCGTTGCTGACGGGCAGGAAGTCCTCATGCGCGCCATCCTGCAGTTGCCTCCCTATCTCGAGCGGGTGAAGGCGTCACGTCGTGATCTGCCGGTAGTATTGTTGCCACTGCTCAATGACTTGCGCGCAGCGCGTGGCGAGTCGCTGATGTCCGAGACCGCTCTGTTTACGCCTGATCTTACGGCTGGCGAGCGTGCACCCATTCAGGTGGCGCCTGCGACAATTGATCCGGTCTTGCTGAAAAAAATCCGGCAAATGTATCAGGTGGCCTTGCTGGGCATCATCCGTAGCGAAAACGTGCCGGTTAATCTGGGTTACATGGGGCAGGTGTTTGCGCGGCTGGAAAAACTGGCTGGAGCTGCGCCGATCCGTGAGCTCTGGCTGGTCAGCAGTGCAATTATTGAAGGGTTGACAGAAAAGACAATTGATCTGGGAACATCGGTCAAGATGTTGCTGGGTCAGGTAGACAGGCAGTTGCGTCTGGTGGGTGAAGAAACATCACAGCGCACGCCCACGGAGTTGCTCAAGAACCTGCTTTATTATGTTGCCAAAAGTCATGGCAATTCGCCGCGTTTGCGCGCGGCCAAAGATCTTTATCGCCTGGATGATGCACTGCCGGGCGATGCACTGGTGAATGAAGAACGCGCCCGCATGAGCGGACCTGATCGCGAAGCGATGAAGTCCGTGGTTGATGCATTGTGCGAGGAGCTGGCACGCGCCAAGGATGCGCTGGATATTTTTGTGCGCAGCAGTGAGCGCAAGCTTTCTGATCTGGGCACGCTGGTGCCGATACTGAAGCAGGTCGCTGATACCGTGGCGGTGCTCGGACTGGGTCAGCCGCGCCGTATTCTCCAGGAGCAGATTGAGATCATCGACGGTATTACAAGCTCGGGGCAGGCGCCTGAAGATGGTTGTCTGCTCGATATTGCCGGTGCACTGTTGTATGTCGAAGCAACCCTCATGGGCATGGTGGCTGAAAAGCCCATGGGTCAGCCAGGCGTCAGTGCAGCGTCCGAGTTTTCTGCACAGGACCAGTTGTCCGATGCGCAAACAGCGGTTCTGCGCGAGTCACGCAGTGCGCTGGAAAAAGCAAAGGATGCGGTTATTGAATACATCGCTTCGCAGTGGAATCCCGTGCACCTGGAAACCATTCCCGAGCTGATTTCGACCGTGCGTGGTGGCTTGTCCATTCTCGGACTGCAGCGTCCGGCCAATATTCTGGACAAGGCTGGTCGTTATGTCAGTGAGCGACTGCTGGGTGAGCAGCACCGTCCAGAGTGGCAGGAAATGGATACGCTGGCCGACGTCATTACCTCGGTCGAGTATTTCCTTGAACGTATTGCGAATGATGCCAATGGTGGCGAAAGCATACTGGAAATCGCTGAACGTGGCCTGGACAAGCTGGGCGTGGCTACGCTTGCCGACGCTGGGGTGGCGGAGGAAGAGGTCGAGCCGTTCGGTGATGAGCTGCCGGAGTCGATGGATGCAGGCGAGTGGGATGCGGCTGAAGAAGCGGCATTCGAAGTGGAAATGGCAGATGCCATTGCCGAGCCGGAATCCGAGCTGCTGGTGGAGACGCAGGAAAGCGAGGTCTTGCTGCCCGGTACTGAAACTGTCGTGGCATTTGATGAAGACCTGACGCCTGCCGCTGATGAGCTCTCGGTAGACGACTGGCTGGCCAAGGAAACGGCAGGTCTTGCTGACCTGGAATCTGTGGCACCTGACAGTGACATTGAATCACTGGCGATGGTTGACGAGACAGCCTCGTTCGCGGACTTGCCGGTGGATGAGGTGCTGCACTCCGATGCAGTGCAGGAGGCCGTCGAGCCGACTGCCGACGATGTTTTCTTTGCTGACGAGTCCGAGGTTGCCTTTGATACGCCGCTTGAAATCGGGACTGACGCTGAGCTGGTAGCGGAACCGGAAATAACGGAACCGGAAATTGCTGAAACTGTAGTGGAAGTCGCGCCGGTAATTGTCGAGCCTGTTGTTGCGGCCGAGCCTCCGAAAAAGCCGGTGCTGCCGGTGCTGACCAGCATGCCGGTGGATGATCACGACTTTGACGAGGAAATCCGCGAGATTTTCGTGGAAGAAGCCGAAGAAGTGATGGAGGCGATCAACGAATACTTTCCGAAATGGGCCGCCAATTTTGAGGATACCGCCTCACTGCTGGAGTTCCGTCGCGGCTTCCATACCCTGAAGGGCTCTGGCCGCATGGTGGGTGCGAGGGTGGTGGGCGAGCTTGCCTGGGCCTTTGAAAGCATGCTCAACAAGGTGCGTGACAAGGTTCTGGCCCCCGATCAGGTCATGGTGAACCTGATCTCGGAGTGTCTCTCCGTCATTCCGGGCCTGGTTGAGGATTTTGCCGGCCGCCAGCCACCACGTATCAACACAAGTCCCCTCATGGCGGCGGCGGATGCCGTTTGCCGTGGCGATGTTCTGACGACGCTGGATGTGGCAAAGGCAGCGGAGCAGGCGCATGCCGGCCCTACAGCCGAGGCGGATGAGACTGCTGCGGCCGAAGCGGCATTCGATGCACTGGCCGCCAGTCTGGCACCTGTTGCAACAGCACCGTCGGCGGAGCCAGCTGCGGCGTTGGCTGCGGAGTTGCCTGATCTTGAGATGGCGGCTCTGGGCATGGACGAGGCGCCGGTTGCCGAGTTGACGCCGGCAGA
>JBASJP010000005.1:0-2873 GCA_049655345.1 Moraxellaceae bacterium | reverse complement strand
CCACCAGCCTCTGTGGGCACGGGCGCGGGCTGGCAGAATTTGCCCGTGCCATTGAACGGCACTATCCGGAGGAGCTGGCACAATGCTTCGCATAACCATTGACGGCAATGTGCACGAGTTTCCGGAGGACACCTTGCTGCTGCGTGCCCTGCACGACACCGGCCACGACGTTCCGCACCTGTGTCACGATGATCGCCTGCAGCCTCATGGCGCCTGCCGCCTGTGCATGGTGGAAGTCGATGGTTGTTCGCGCCCGGTGGCCAGTTGCTCTGCGCATGTCACTGACGGCATGGTAATTCATACCGACACAGCAGCACTCCGCAATCTGTGCAAGACCAACCTGTCGCTGCTGGCCGCACACTACCCCACCAGCGCCGTTGCGCAGGAACCTGATCACGCCTTGCATCGCCTGCTTGATGAAAACGATGCATGTGCCGGTGACCTTGAACGCCCCATCGTATTTTCTGACGACAGCCATCCCTATATCGGCATCGACATGGACCGGTGCATTCACTGTGACCGCTGCGTGCGCATTTGCGATGAAGTGCAGGGGCAGTTTGTCTGGCAAACCTGGGGCCGCGGCGAACAGACGCACATTGCCCCCAATGACGGCAACTCGCTGCTGGACAGCGGATGTGTCGCTTGCGGCGCCTGTGTCGACACCTGCCCGAGTGGCGCACTGTTCGACAAGCGTGCCCGACCGGCAGAAAAATGGACGCGCTCGACCTGCGTGTATTGCGGCGTCGGTTGCCAGCTAGAGGTTGGCAGCACGGATGATTGCGTTGTCGCCATCCGTCCCGTGCAGGACAGCCCGGTCAATCGCGGCCACCTGTGCGTAAAAGGCCGCTACGCCTTCGAGTTCAATCATGCCCCTGACCGCATGACCTCGCCGATGCTGCGTGAGGGCGATGCATGGCGTACAGCAAGCTGGGACGAGGCGCTGGATCACATTGCCGCACGTCTGAAAAAAATTATTGCCCATGACGGCCCCGATGCCATTGGCGTACTGGGCTCTGCGCGCGCCACCAACGAAGACAATTATCTGGCACAGAAATTAGCGCGGGTGGTGATCGGCAGCAACAATGTTGATTGCTGTGCCCGCGTGTGCCACACGCCCAGCGCAAAAGCACTCAAGACCATGCTGGGCACCGGTGCTGCCACCAATTCATTCGATGATATCGAACGTGCCAGCGCCTTCCTGATCTGTGGTGCCAACCCGACCGAAAATCACCCTATCGTCGGGGCACGCATCAAGCAGGCCGTGCGCAAGGGCGCAAAACTGATCGTGGTGGACCCGCGCCGTATCGAGCTGAGTGATTATGCCGACCTGCACCTTGCCGTGCGCCCCGGCCACAACGTCGAACTGTTCAATGCCATGGCCGCCACCATTATCGAAGAGCAGCTGGTCGATACGGCATTTCTCGACAGGCGCGTGGACGGCTTTGATGACTACCGTGCACTGGTCGCCGGTTACACGCCCGAAAAAGTGGCCGCATCATGTGGTGTTTCTGCCGGCGACATTCGTGCCGCAGCACGCCTCTATGCCGGCAGCAAACCGGCCATGTGTTTTCACGGTCTTGGCATGACCGAGCATGTGCAAGGCACCGAAGGTGTGATGACACTGATCAACCTGGCGCTGCTCACCGGCAATCTGGGCAAGCCCGGCAGCGGCGTCAATCCTCTGCGTGGCCAGAACAATGTGCAGGGCTCGGCACAAATGGGCTGTGACCCCGGCTCGCTGACCGGCTCGCAGGACATCAACAACGCCAGCGTGCGGCAGCGCTTTGAAACGCAGTGGGGCGCACCCCTGCCGGAAAATCCCGGCCTTGACCTGCTGGCCATGATGGACGCTGCAGCTGACGGAAAGCTCAAGGCGCTGTGGGCCTTTGGTTATGACATTTCCCTCACGCTGGCGAACAAGAGCGCGACCGATGCGGCGCTGCAAAAAATTGACATGGTCATTGTGCAGGATCTTTTTCTTAACGAAACGGCGCGCCTGCACGGCACGGTTTTCCTGCCTGCCGCCAGCGTGTTCGAGCGTGATGGCACTTTCATGAATTCGGACCGGCGCGTACAACGCGTGCGTGCCGCCGTTCCGCCACCAGGCGAGGCCAAACCGGACTGGTGGATCATCCAGCAACTGGCAGCACGCATGGGGCATCCGCAAGGATTTTCATTTAACGATGCCGAAGGCATCTGGAACGAGATTCGAGCCGTCTGGCCGGCAGGGGCAGGCCTCAGTTATGCGCGACTGGAACATGAAAGCATCAACTGGCCCTGCCCGGATGAAAGCCACCCCGGCACCCCGGTCCTGCATCGTGAAAAATTTGCACAAGGCAAGCGCGCTGCACTGGCCTGCATTCCGTTTGTGGCGACACCCGAGCAATGTGATGCCGACTATCCCTTGCTGTTGACCACCGGCCGCACGCTGTATCACTTCAACGCCGGCACCATGACGTACCGCACACCCAACCGCGAACTGCGCCCAGGCGACACGCTGGACATGTCACCGGTTGATGCAAAAAAGCACGGGATAAACGATGGCGAGCAGGCAAGGATTTCCAGCCGTTATGGTGAGGCCCTGCTACCGGTACGGATCAGCGACCGCATCAAGCCGGGCGAACTGTTCTGCACGTTCCACCTGCCGGAGTTGCTGGTCAACCGGCTGACGTCGAACGAGCGTGATCGGCTGGTGCATGCCCCCGAATACACGGTGACATCGGGGCGGGTGGAACGCCTGGCCTGCTTCAGGCCGGGCTGATTCAGACAGGACGCGTGATGGTCTTGACGCCGGTCGTGGTGGCCACCAGCAGCACATCGGCCGGGCGCAGGGCAAACAGCCCGTTGGTGACAACACCGGTGATGTTGTTGAT
>JBASJP010000004.1:0-20831 GCA_049655345.1 Moraxellaceae bacterium | reverse complement strand
TCGGACATATTACCTGTCGGTGAATAGTCATCGTGGTACACGGTTGGATTTCTTTCAATCCATACATACGGGGCCACTGCCCAGCCAATATTTATGTTATTTATTACATCTGCCTTCAGCGTAATGTTGCCCAGTAAACTTTCGATTTGTCCTGCATAGTTGTTCAGTGTTTGAAGTCGCGCTCCATCGGCACGCGTGATGCTGATATTTCCTTCGCTGATAATAGACGCAGCCCGTGGAGTGTCTGCGCTACCATTGTTCAGCTCTTCTTCTATGTGTAATGTCAGTGCTTCGCGTCCGTACATAACGCCAAGATTGGTGAGTGAATCAGAAGCAACCGTTAGAGTGCCCTGCGTGGCCAGGAACCCATCATCGCCTATGGCAATGGTGCGGCCGTTCAGTATTGTTGCCGCTCCACCCAGAACCCGACTGTCGAGTTGAATATCTCCGGCGCCCGCATCCAGCAACAGGCCTCCTGGGGTTGTAAATTCTTCACCACTGAACAGCATGCCGTTTTTGGCATGAATCGCGAGCTGCGCAGCAGCTGAATACTGTCCGCCACTCGCGGCTCTATCGAAAAATGGCAGATATAGCGTAAGGTTCTTGCTTGCGCGCAGAACGCCGTCTTCATTATGTATTTCGGATACACCCGAAATATCAAGGTCAGAGCCGGACTCAATCAAACCCTTGGCATTGGTCAGCAGACCATCCATCAACTCTAGCGTAATATCGCCATTTGCCAGAATATTGCCATCACTGTTATCAAGGGATGCCGTACTCTCGACACTGATAGCGCCAATAGTTTCAATAACACCACTCTTGTTGAGCAGCACATCATTATTCATCTGCAACGCAATCAGAGCATCGCTGAGTACTTGGCCATTGCTGTTGTCGAGACCACTGCTGTTTACCACAAGCCCGGCATTGCCCTGAAGAATACCTTCGTTATTAAGCAGCGAGTTGCTCCCACTAACGGTTATCGTACTGATGCCATTACTTGATATTTCTCCACCACGGTTATCAAGTTCGGCGCCATTAACTGTGAGCCGAGTCCCTCCATGAAGGATACTGCCAGCGCGATTATCAATGAGCTGACTCACATTGATATTCATTGCACCATCCAGCAGCAGCAAGTTGCCACTGTTGGTCAATGTAGCAGCGCTCAGGTTAAAGGCCGTTTGTGCCTCAATGCTGCCGCTGTTAGTTAACTGGCTGCTTATATCCATCCGCAGGCCATTAGCGGTGGTCATTACGCCGGCATTATCCAGCGTGCCTGCCACCAGCTGTAAATCGCCTCGTGCCGCCACTTGCGCACCAATGTCGGTGCTGATGTTCTCGGCGATCAATCTTGTTTTAGCAGCTGCCAGCAGAGCCGTACCCTCCAGAACAATACTGTCTGCCTGCAAGGTGGTTTTGCCGCCTGCCGTAGCTTGCATACTCAGTCGCAACTGGTCGCTGCTGCCAAGCGACATATCGCCCTTGGCACTGACCCTGGCCAACTGCACATCGCCATTCCCGAGAATTTCCAGATTGCCGGTGAGCGCAGCAACTGGCCCGGCAAGGCGCATACCCACCCCTGCTTCAGTACCTACCAGCCGTATCGTGTTTG
This sequence comes from Moraxellaceae bacterium, assembly GCA_049655345.1. Lineage (GTDB taxonomy): Bacteria > Pseudomonadota > Gammaproteobacteria > Pseudomonadales > Moraxellaceae > UBA2031. The sequence goes on along the minus strand of JBASJP010000004.1, from coordinate 19,222 downwards.
CATACATACCGCCCAGCAAGCTGCTGTCGATACTATAGGCTGGTGCCGGGCTTGCTGTGCCAATAAGACTCGTCTCGCCCGTGCGCACATCAATCTGGTTGGCGCCTGTGGCTACCTCAAGACTCTTCGCATGCAGTTCTGCATTCAGGATCAGGGCCCGACTGTACAAATTCAGCCGCTCGATGTTGGTGGCATTAAGCCCGTCACCCTCAATGCGCAGAAAGCCGTTTTCAACCGTAAATCCACTCAGTGAGCCATCACTGTCAAACATCGGGAACCCCGTTGTCAGTGTGGCTCGACTGGTATTGATGAAACCGCAGCCATTGCAGGTAATTCCAGCCGGATTGGCGATAACCATATCCGCCTTCTGCCCTGAAATTTCCATATAACCGTTTAGTTGACTGGGTAGCCTGCCATTGACCTCATTCAATATCAGGCGTGCACTGCCTTGACCCAGACCTGCATTGCCTGGAATAAATCCTCCAAGCTGGGTGTTGGTTGCCTGTGCACTGTTATTGAAGATGAGCCCGGCACTGCCGACATCAAGCTGGGTATATGTATTATGGGAAATACCTGACGCGCCAGGTGCCGCAATATTCACTATCGGTACGCCGTTAGCAGCGACGTCCTTACTGGTACCTGCTGTTGTAATGACAATGCCAGCAAATGCCGGCTGCCAGACCTGAAGAACTACCAGGGTCAGTGCAAGTCCCTTATGCGCTGTGCGCAACAAAGCTTGTCTGTACCTTTCTTTTTCAGAGAGAGCATGCGGCGAGCTATCCAGTACCATGTTCATCATCCTTGATGAGTCCAACAATAGTTGCAGCTGATTGATCCGGCTTAGCCTGGCTGATGTGGCCCAAGGCAAAACGTGTTGCAGGTGCCGCCCTGCCTCAAGAGAAAAGCATGCGGCGGATTTGCAAAGGGAGAGGTATGAGGTGAACAGTCTTATCTGTTCATTCTGACAATCACATCCTTGCGAAGCTTGCCGTCAGTCCTTGACGCGTGCGCATTCTATTCGCCAGTGAGGGGCATTACAAACCCGCTCCTGACCACCACATTGATAGTGGTACCGCAAACAGTGCGGGTCCAAATGGAATGATCTCGTTCCCGCCATATAGCACTATGCCGCGCTGGAAAGCCTGTGGCTCGGTTTCCTGCAGGTGCCTTAAGCCCTTGAAGTCCTTGCCATCGACAGTGCGACTAGCCTTGACCTCAATTCCTGTGATCTTGCCCATCGGGTTTTCCAGGACAAAGTCGACCTCCATGTTGGTCTGCGTACGGTAGTGCCAGAGCTGGAGCCTCATCTGTGAAAATGACAGATGCTTGAGCAACTCGCCCAGGACAAATGTTTCCACCAGCCCACCGGGTAGCCCTTGCGGGGCAGACAGACTCTCCTCGGTTTGCCCCGTCAGATGAGCCAGCATTCCGCAATCTGGCAAGAATATCTTGGGAGCCTTGACCAGCCGTTTCCCGGGGTTGTGCTCCCACGATGGCAGCCGATATACCAGAAACAGCGTTTCCAGTAATGCAAAGTAGCGCTTGAGCGTGGTTTGCGTGAGGCCGCTGGCACGGGAAATTTCTGCAAAATTGAGCAGACTACCGCTGCGGGTCGCCAATAGCTTCAGGAGATGCGGCATCTGGGTAAGCTGCTCCAGGTTAGCCAGCTCCCTGACATCACGCTCCAGGATTGCCTGCAGGTAGCTATCAAACCAGGCCGCCCTTCGATTGGGACTATTTCGACTGACCGCCTCCGGGTAGCCCCCGCCCACCAAATACTGGATGAGGCGTGAGCGGCTATCGTCAGCCCCCCTCTTCAGGGCAAGTTCGCCGCTGAACAGCCAGTCTGCAAGGTTTGTCTGCGGCATGTCTTCCTGTTCGGCACAGGACAAGGGCCAGAGAGACAGAATCTGCATGCGGCCGGCCAGTGAATCAGCCACCCTGGGCAACAGCATCACATTGGCAGAGCCTGTCAGCAGAAAACGTCCCGGCGTGCGATCCCGGTCAACTGCTGCCTTGATTGCAAGAAACAGCTCCGGGGCTCGCTGGATCTCATCCAGCACGACAGGACCCTCCAGCCCGCCGATGAAGCCAGCCGCATCGCCGGTGGCCGCCGCCAGCACAACAGGATCGTCCAGTGTCAGATACCTGCGTCCGGCATGGTTCGACAGGCTTTGCGCAAGTGTACTCTTGCCAGTCTGGCGGGCGCCGCTAAGCACCACCACAGGGGTGTCCGTAAGGGCTTCTTCAAGCAGGGGGAGCAGGTGTCGGGTATGCATGCCTGTATTCTAGTGGATGAAAATCATCCATTCAATGGATGATTTTCATCCACTAGAATCAGCGCCCCTCCAAGGAGGAACGAGTTCCCTGAGAGGCCCCCAACAGAGCAACTCCCCATGCCAGCCTCCGAGCCTGAGCCTGGAGTATCTGGCAAGCGCTGCCCTTGGTACTCACCAAACCGGGTTGTCTGTGAGCATTTTCAGGCAGAGGGCGCAGAGTCTGGTGCCAGAGGCATGCATGATCCCGTGCCAATGGATGAGACTCATTCACTGAGTGAGTTTCATCCATTGGAGACAATTCGGCACCTGCAAACACCCACCTGAACTTTTACTGACTCAGGCGAGTCGGGATCAAGAGCCTAACGCCACCATTTCTATGATTTCCTGGGTGGCTGGCGTTGCGCTGGTCACTCGTACACGGAAATACCGGATTGATTGTGGCGAGGAAAAGACGCAGCGAATCTTGCCAGATCCGGCGGAATACGTAGAACAGCCGACATCGCCACCAACGACCTGTGCAGTTTTTTTCCACAGGGCATTGTCATCAGAAATCTCAATGTACTTTTCCGGACTGCCCGAGTTGAAGGATGTATCGTTGGTGTAAACCGAAATCTCCGTTACGGTGCGCATCGAGCCAAAATCGACCGTTACGGTATCTCCGGTTACATTTCCCGCCCAGAAATTTGTTGTGGTGATAGTGTCGCCATCATTCACAAAATTTGTCGTGTAGCCGCCGTACGTTGCCGACACCGAAGCGCCGTTTGCCGTCATCGAAACCTTCAATGGTGTGACTGCTGCAGGCGGGGGTGAAGGTGTAGCCGCTGGTGCATCCGAAGCACCGCCACCACATGCTGACAGCAGCAATGACAGTGATACAAGACCTGCTATATTAATCTTGTTTTTCATCAAAAACTCCATTTTGAAAAGCTTACTAACATCCGTTTCAGTAACATAGATGATTCAATTGCACCTGAACGATCCATGAGCGCTGCCCCTCATTTGTGAGGGCGCGCGATTCTAGCAATTGGCAGGTATTATGTCATCTTGGACTACGGCTATTCAGAGTAGCCTACTGAGAACCGTTTTCTGCTACTGCAGAAGGTTTGTAGAGGCCTAAGTTGTTTTTAATATTTTCGTTACCATTTAAGACTCACGCTTGCATCCAGCTGCCAATCATCCGGTGGGCTCTGGGTGCTTGTAGATGCAAGTGGCACTGCAACCATGAGCTGTGCCAGTAGCTGTTTCCATGGCACTATCATGCCGGCCGTTAATGCAGTCAGGCGTTCTTCACCCTCATTGCCGCTGACCGATGGTGCATGGCTGAACTCGATGCCGATTTGTGGACGGACAGTAGTGAGTCCTCGCCAGTCAAAAAATACGGGGCGAGCCCACTCAACTCGCGAAGCCAATCCTGTAGCAACATTAAGGCTGAGTGGATAAAAACCCCTTACGCTTCCTGCCAATGCGAATTGCTCACTCGGCAAGAGGACGGAATCACTCCATTGTGCATTGACTGTCCAGGCCAGGCTGGAATGGGGCCAGTGATATTGCAGACGAGTGCTTGCCATAAGCCGCATAAATTCTTCATCAACTGGTGATGGACTTGCCAGGCTTCGTGCATCTCCCTGCTCAACACCAAAACTTCCATCAATGACCCATGGCGCCTGTACACGCGAAATATCTGTACGCAATCCGGCAGCCTTGAGCCTGCTACTACTCACCGCTATCGTCACATCATCAATGAAGTTGCTGTTGGTGCGTTGCTTGCCATTAAGCGCAACAATCATCCGGTGTTTATCATCCCGCCATATCAGACGAGACAATTCGATCCGTGTTGACTGGCTTTTTCCACTGGAGATAAACGTAGTGAGCCCCGCCGTAATGGGATTATGGTATTCATACTGGTCCATGCCGGTACTGAATCGCCACCAGCCTATTGGCAGCTCATAGTCGATGCTGCTGCCATTGGCGTTATCGACTTCAACGTCCTGAAGATTGGCATTCAACCCGACGATCAGGCGATCCGCCAAATTCAATGGGCTGTCGAGCGTCAGGCTGAGTCGTACCGTATTACCGGGGTGCTGCTCCATCGCCTCACTGTCCCAGATAGCCGCAAGGTGCCAAGGCCGTCGACGAATGATTGTGAAGTCGGCAACAGACCCGCCGGGCCCCTCTCCCGGTTCCAGCTGCATCGTCGCCTGCATGGACTCAAGCCGGTTGAGATTATCGATGGCTTGCTCAAGTGCACGCAGGTTCAGCAGGTCACCGTTTTGCAACGGCATTGCCATATCCAGCTCCATCCGGTACGCCGAGTTCAGCCTGGAGTCCTCCATGTGCCCTGGCCAGACCTCCAGCAGTAAAATGCCATTGCCGAGATTCTGTTCCGGTATGACAACGCGTGTGGTGATCAGCCCCTGCGACAGCGCCAGGCTGTTCATGGCTTGCTGGAGGCTTTGCAAATCGGCAGTGTAAAGGCAACGGCCCGTGTAACTGGCAATCAGGCGCTGGAGAGGCTTTGCCGGGAGAATGTCGGCCTTTATCACGCGAATGTCGCTGATGGGAAAACAGGGCCCCTTTGTCGGGGCTTTCTCAGGCGAAGAAGGAGCAGGCTGCTGTTGTGGCGTCGCCGTCATTGGCTCGTCCCAACGCCGCTCTCGCCGCTCCTGTTCTTGCCGATCAATATCCTGCTTGAGCAGGCGTTCAGCCGATGAGTCTGCCTGGGCAATAGCAACACCCAGCATCATCACTGCTGCCAGCATCCGTGCAATCATTTGCGATACCACTGTCCTTGTGCGGGCGCATTCTATGGTGGTGGCCAGTCCAATACAAATCAGCGAGACTACATCACCCCAAACTTGAACATTAGCTCACTGCACCTCAGGAATTCTCCCGCCATGGCCGGCAATCATCTCCGTACCAAGCAAGTGCTAGGTTATGCGCCAATACTCCTGTTGATATTTGCATGGGGATTGGCGAGGGCCGGTACGACTTGTGAGTCAGCCGTTCCGGATACCGGCTCAACACTTTCTGCTTCAGCAGAACATCCTGATGTTCTTGAATATGGCGAAATCAACCGTGCCATGCTTCAAACGGATGATGTGCAGCGGCGCTCCCAGCTGAATGACCTTATCGCCAGGCTTTCTTCGACAGCACACGCCGAGAATGATGCCCTGTTGCCCAGGCTGCAAATTGCCTTGGCTTATAGCGAGATACGACTTGGCAATACAAGTTCGGCGATCACCATATTAAAACAGGTGCCGCTGGAGAGCTCTCAGGCAGCTTCTGCACTGGTACTGCTGGGAGAGGTAACTTATCGAACGGGAAGTACTGAGACAGCAACATCATGGATTCTGCATGCTGCCAACCTCTACCCACAAAAGCCGGAGGTCATTACAGGACTTCTGAATGCCGCAGAATGGCAAAAAGATGCTCACGATGCACTACCACTGTTGCTGCAGGCAAAATTGCTTGTCGATGACCAGTTCCACCTTGTTTCAGATCTCATGCAGCGCTCCCGATCCGCAGGCTTTATTGAGTCACTTGGTCTGAAGCCTCCCGATACCGTCCTCTGGTCATTTGCTAGTGAAGCACTGACTGACCCTGCCTTCGTACATGCCAGACAGAGCCATCTGGCATCTCGTTCAGCCAGCCTCTGCTTACAGGCACATCTTGAAAAGGCCAACGCTCTTCGCGATAAAAATCCAACGCTGATCCGTGATCTTGATCTGGCCTTGCAAGATCTGGATGTGCTGATTCCAAAAGCACAAAAAGCTCTTATTGCAGACGAGGCCTCATTTCTGGATATCGCCCAGAGCTATAAGCACTGCCATAAAAATGGACAGGATTGTCATGAGCTCCGTGCAGCCCGTGATCTTCAGGGCAGAAGACTGACCAGCTTGCGCAACCGCTTGCACAATATGGAACAACAACACAGGTTTCTTGAGGCCGAACAGAAAAGCATTTCGGGCCGGTGGATAGCAGAACAACGTGCCATGTCTGCTGTAGGCATGAGGCTGATGCAACAGAACTCGGAAAATCGCCAGATCATGAAAGTGCTACTGCAGCAGGCCCTTGTGAAGTCGCATGCACAATGGCAGGAACTCTCGGCCAACGTCTATTTCCGTCTCGCAAATGCCCAGAATGAAAATATTAAAGAGCACCGCGCGCAAGGAGCACTGTCTCAAAGCTCCCGTATGTAATGCAGTTGCCGCTTCTGGTATTTCTCTCTCACCAGCATCTGGCGCAGGTTGCGTAGCGTTTGCACGGGCTCGTCGGGCAGGTTGTAGTTGAACAGGAGGGGCGGCACGTAGCCGCCTGGCTCGCCCTCGCCCCAGAACTCGATACGAACAATGCCGTTTTTTTCGGGGGTCAGCTTCCAGATGCTGTGCATGTTGATCAGGCGCAGCCGGTCTTTGCGCGTACCCACCATGCCTGGCACGCTGCGGGTTGTGATTGTCACTACGCGTGTTTGCGGGTCTTGCTTGAGCGTTGAGTACAGCACGGCCTCGCGCTCAAGAAACGGGTAAGGCAACCGGTAGCTGGCATGCACCCACAACTCGTTGTCACCCGAGCGGCGCAGCAATGTAACGCCACGCATGCGGGCAATCCATTCCGGCATGGCAGGCACATCAGACAGCACGGCCACTACGGCGCCAAGACTGGTCTTGAACCGGGTGACGGCATAAAAGGATTTGTACGAGGACTTCTGGACGTCGCGCACATACACGCGGATGTCGCGCTCCGGATCATTGCGCACCATGTCCCATGCTGCGGCCATTACTGGCAGCGGCATGAAGAAAAGGAGGCAGGCAACAATCAGTGCGCGCACAGTTAACGTCCTGTCAGGCGGTAACCCGCCAACACGGGCGGTTACCGGTTACTTGATGTGGGCGAGAATGCCGTCCAGCTCATCAAGTGTGTTGTAGTTGATAACCAGTCGGCCCTTGCCCTTTGCATTGTATTCAATCTGCACGGGCGCACCGATCCTGTCGGTAATCTCGTCCTGCAGCTTGCGCACGTTGGGGTCGAGTGCCTTGTCGCCTTCGGCGCTTTCGGCCTTCTGTGCCAGCAGTGCGCGCACCATGGCTTCGGTCTGGCGTACAGACAGGTCCTTGGCCACCACGGCGCGGGCAGCCTTGCCCTGCAGGTTGTCGGGCAGGCCGAGCAATGCCTTGGCATGGCCCATTTCCAGATCACCATGTTCCAGCAGTGTCTTGGCTTCTGCATTGAGCGACATCAAGCGCAGCAGGTTTGTTACCGTGGCGCGTGACTTGCCCACGGCGTCGGCAATCTGCTGGTGGGTAAACTGGAACTCGTCGGCAAAGCGCTGCATGGCAATCGCTTCTTCCATCGGGTTCAGGTTTTCACGCTGGATGTTTTCGATCAGCGCCATGGCAATGGCGGTTTCATCCGTAATGTCGCGGACGATGACCGGAATGGTGTCGATACCTGCCAGCTGTGTGGCGCGCCAGCGACGTTCGCCGGCAATGATTTCGTACTTGTTCTCGCCCACCGGGCGCACAACGATTGGCTGCATTACCCCTTGCAGCTTGATGGAGTCGGCCAGCTCCTGCAGGGCGGCCGGGTCCATGTCGCGACGGGGCTGGTAACGACCACGCTGCAGAAACTCGACGGGAACCTTTTTCAGTTCGCCATCAACCGGCATCTTGCCGCCTTCTACTGCAGCCACGGTTTCCTTGACCTGTTTTACACCGGAGAGCAATGCATCCAGGCCGCGTCCGCCACCGAGTCCGCGCTTTTTTGTCGTCGTTGTCATGTCCATTTCACCATAGCCCTTTCTCTTGTGGAGAAAGGGGAAAAAAATATCAGGCTGTTTCGGTTGCTGTTTCGCGCGGGGTGTCCTGTCGGCGCAACAGTTCTGCGGCCAGTGCCAGATACGACATGGCGCCACGCGAGGCCTTGTCGTACAGCAATACCGGCATGCCGTGCGCAGGGGCTTCGGCCAGACGGATGTTGCGCGGGATGATGGTTTCCAAAACGCTGTCGGGGAAATGCGTCAGCAACTCGGCGGAGACATCGGTGGCCAGTGTGTTGCGCGGATCAAACATGGTGCGCAGGATGCCGGTGACATGCAGCTTGGGGTTTACGGTCTGCGTCACCTGATCAATGGTATCCATCAGTGCCGCCAGGCCTTCGAGTGCAAAATATTCGCACTGCATGGGAATGATGACGCCATCGGCAGCCACCAGACCGTTCACGGTCAGCATGTTGAGCGACGGGGCGCAGTCGATGATGATGAAATCATAACGATCACGAACGGTGTCGAGTGCCTGCTTTAGGCGCAGTTCGCGGCCAATGGCATTCATCAGCTCGACTTCGGCGGCAACCAGATCACCGTTGGCACCAATCAGGTGATAGCCGGCATCCAGCCCGGTAACAATGGCCTGCTCGGCGGTGCACTGCCGCGTCAGCACGTCATAGGCGCTGTGGGCAATGTCGTGCTTGTCGGCACCCGAGCCCATGGTGGCATTGCCTTGCGGGTCGAGGTCGATGAGCAGCACACGGCGTTTTGTCGCCGCCAGCGATGCTGCCAGATTCACACTGGTGGTGGTCTTGCCTACGCCACCTTTCTGGTTGGTCACCGCCAGAATCTTGTCCATGCCTTCCCCGCTCTATGTGTTCCCTCTCCCAGCGGGAGAGGGAAAAATTCAGCCGTGCACAATCCGCACGAGATGCCGCTCTTCATCCAGAAATGGGATGTGCAACGGCACCACATCCCGCACCACAAATCCTGTTGGCAGTGCGGCAATTTCGTCTGCCGGGTGCTGCCCTTTCATGGCGAGAAACTCGCCGCCTTCTGCCAGCAACTGCCTGCTGCCGTTCACCATGTCTGCCAGCGTGGCAAACGCACGACTGCTGACCAGATCAAACGTACGGTCAAACTCTTCGACACGGCTCTGCACCGCGTCGGCATTCGTTATCTGCAGGTCGGCAATAACCTGCCGCAGAAAACGGACCTTCTTGCCGTTGCTGTCGAGCAGCGTTACCTGCAGGTCCGGTTTTGCAATGGCCAGCATGAGGCCAGGCAAACCTGCGCCGGTACCCACATCAATCAGCGTCTTGCCCTGCACGTGCGGCACAATGCCCAGACTGTCGAGCAGGTGCTTGATCACCATCTGTTCCGGATCGCGAATGGCAGTCAGGTTGTACGCGGCATTCCATTTCACCAGCAATGCCAGATAGGCCAGCAGTTTTTCCATGGCGCCATCGGGCAGTTGCAACGACAACTGGTCAACGCCGGCACGCAGCCGGCTTTCCGGTGACTGGCTCATGATGCTTCCTGTTCCGTCACACGGTGACTGATGCCGTTCTTTTTCAGCCAGATCAGCAGCAGCGATACCGCTGCCGGGGTCACACCCGGAATGCGGGCCGCCTGTGCCAGCGTTTCCGGACGCACCTGTTTCAGCTTGGCACGTACTTCATTCGACAGGCCACTGACCGTGTCGTAATCAAAGGCTTCGGGCAGCCGTGTTTCTTCATGGCGCTTGAAACGTTCTATTTCTTCGGCCTGTCGATCAATGTAGCCGGCGTAGCGCGCCATGATCTCGATCTGCTCGCCCACCGCTTCGCTGACCTCACTGCCACCCAGTGCCTGGATGTGCGGATAGCTCACCTGCGGGCGGCGCAGCAGATCCATCATCGAGTATTCACGCGAGAGTTCCTGCCCGGTGCTGCTGACAAACTGCTCGGCCATGGCCGAGCCGGGATGTACCCAGGTGGATTTCAGGCGCTGTGTCTCGCGCTCGATGGCTTCCATCTTTTCGCAGTACGCGGCCCAGCGTGTGTCATCAACCAGACCGAGTTCACGGCCCTTGGCCGTCAGGCGCTGGTCAGCATTGTCTTCGCGCAGCATCAGGCGATATTCAGCGCGCGAGGTAAACATGCGGTACGGCTCTTTTGTGCCCAGCGTGATGAGGTCGTCGACCAGCACGCCCAGATAGGCTTCATCGCGCGTCGGGTACCAGCCTTCTTTTTCCTGCGCACGCAGACCGGCATTAAGTCCGGCCAGCAGACCCTGCGCCCCGGCTTCTTCATAACCCGTGGTGCCGTTGATCTGTCCTGCAAAAAACAGGTTATGGATGACCTTGGTTTCCAGCGTGTGCTTAAGGTCACGCGGATCAAAGTAATCGTATTCGATGGCATAGCCGGGGCGCGTGATGTGCGCGTTCTCCATGCCACGGATCGAGCGCACCAGTGCCAGCTGGACATCAAACGGCAGTGAGGTGGAAATGCCGTTGGGGTAAAGCTCGTGTGTCGTCAGGCCTTCGGGCTCGATGAAAATCTGGTGCGAGTCCTTGTCGGCAAAACGGTGGATCTTGTCTTCAATCGACGGGCAGTAACGCGGGCCCACGCCATCAATCACGCCGGTGTACATGGGCGAACGATCCAGACCGCCACGGATGATGTCGTGCGTCTGCAGGTTGGTCTGCGTGATCCAGCAGTTCACCTGCTGCGGGTGCATCGCGCGCGATCCCATGAAGGACATCACCGGCGTTGGTGTATCGCCCGGCTGCACTTTCATTACGGAAAAGTCGACGCTCCTGGCATCAATGCGCGGTGGGGTACCGGTTTTTAATCGGCCGACATTGAGCGGCAGTTCGCGCAGGCGGTTGGCCAGGGCAATCGAGGGCGGATCGCCGGCGCGACCGCCACGGTGATTCTGCAGCCCGATGTGAATGGTGCCGCCGAGGAAAGTGCCGGTGGTAAGCACCACCGCTTTCGCGTCAAAGCGGATGCCGGTCTGTGTGACCACGCCCTTGACGGTCTCGCCTTCCACAATCAGGTCATCGGCAGCCTGCTGGAAAATATCGAGGTTGGCCTGGTTTTCCAGCATGCCGCGGATGGCCGCCTTGTACAGCACGCGGTCGGCCTGCGCCCGGGTGGCACGTACGGCCGGGCCCTTGCTGGAATTCAGGATGCGGAACTGGATACCGCCCATGTCGGTGGCCAGTGCCATGGCGCCGCCCAGCGCATCAATCTCGCGCACCAGATGCGACTTGCCGATGCCGCCAATGGCAGGGTTGCAGCTCATCTGCCCCAGCGTTTCCACATTGTGGGTGAGCAGCAACGTCCGGCAGCCCATGCGTGCAGCCGCCAGCGCGGCTTCTGTGCCGGCGTGGCCGCCGCCGATCACAATCACGTCATAGGGTGTGGGGTAGCGCATGGTCGCCAAACGTCGCAAAAAAAAGGGGGAACGTAGTATACGGGTAGACCGGGTAAAAAGAACCGGGGCGTTCACTTTTTGACCACCCGGAAAGCCAATTTTCATTACCTCATCTGGGTAAGTAAGCACATACTAATGACATGTAGGCTTCATCAGGCGGTGCCTACCATGGATTTGCAGCAAGGCAACACCCTGCCCGCAGCAGGCGGTTTTACGTCGACTTCCCGACAAGCGTCCGTTGTTTCCCTCCCTGATGCGCCCGGCTGCCTTGTTTCCCTGTCCGTCACAGGCCGAGAATCGAAAGCATGCACTCCCCCATCCAGGAAAGCTGATGACACGCCAGACGCAAACTCCCGTTTCTGCAGGCAGCACGGTTCCCGATGATTTTTCCTGGATCTCCAACCCGCTGGACTGGCGTGCGATTGATCGTCTGATCCTGCTGGCTTCACTGGTGATGATTGCACCAGTAATGTTTGGCACCACACTGCTGACTGCCATGTGGCTTACTCCCCGCTTCATCGATCACGGTGTCGGCGTGTGGTTGCTGGCCTTTTACGCGGTACACGGCATCGTGCTGGGCACATATATCGCAGTGGCGCTGCGCCGCCGCCATGAATGCAACGACTGGCCTGCGCTTGAAAACTTTGTGGGGGGGTCATTTGTGGTGAATGTGCTGGTCGGCAGCTTCCTGACCGGCACCCACTTCTCGCAGGGACTGTTGCTGATCTTCCTCGGCATCAACATCACCTCGGCACTGGCCAACATCCACAAGATCCTCACCGCGTATTTTCTGGTGTGTGTGGTCATGATGGTTTTTGCAGTCATCGATTTTACCGGCGCCATCCGGACGGCGCCGCTGTTTGCCGTGGCGCCGATCACGCCGGATGGCGCCCCGGTAACGGGCTGGCTGGCCGTGCAGGTCACGCTTGGTGCCATTTTGCTCGCCATCAGCCGTATCAGCATGGCAACCATCAGCCGCTGGGTGGAGCGCGAAGACCTGTACCGCGAAATGTCGACCATTGACGGACTGACCCGCCTGACCAATCGCAGCTCATTCATTGCCCGTGGACACAGCGAGCTGTCACGGGCACGGCGCGTGCCGGCACATGTTGCCTGCGTGATGGTCGATCTGGATCACTTCAAGCGCATCAACGATACCTGGGGTCACCATGCCGGTGACAAGGTGCTGGTCGTTGCATCGTCCATCCTGATGGAGATGGCCCGGCAATATGACGAGGTCGGGCGTTATGGTGGTGAAGAGTTTGCCATCCTGTTACCCAATGCCACGATTGATGGCGCGGCAGCCGTGGCCGAACGCATCCGTGAAAAAATTGCCACTACCAGTGTCGAGGTGGATGGACAGAAGATCAGCATGACGGCAAGTTTCGGTGTGGCATGCTACCCGGCACCTGGCATCGATGATCTCAACGACCTGCTCAAGGCTGCCGACAAGGCGCTTTACGAAGCGAAGGAGTCTGGCCGTAACCGGGTTGTGCTGGCCAGAATGACCGAAGACAGTCAGGACCCCGATCCTGGTGTGGTGGCTGATGCCCTCTGATGCAGATGGGCTGCCTACTTGCCGATACAGAAACTGGAAAAGATGCGTCCGAGCAAATCATCGGCGGTAAATTCACCGGTGATTTCCGACAATGCTTCCTGTGCCACGCGCAGGTCTTCGGCCAGCAGTTCGCCGGCACCCGTGCCCAGCAACTGCTCCAGTCCGGTCGCCAGTGACTGTCGTGCCCGCTCCAGCGCATCGAGATGACGCCGGCGCGCCGTGAACAAGCCGGCCCCTTCACTCTGGAAGCCCATGGCCGCTTTCAGGGTGTCGCGCAATGCATCAAGCCCCTGGCCCCGCCGCGCCGACAGCACTACTTCCGTGTAGATACGGCCGCTGTCATCGGCACGCTCGGCAATTCCGGTTTCCAGCGCCGGTACCAGATCGCACTTGTTGGCAATCAGTAAAAGTTTTTCCGGCGACGGCAAGGGGCTGAAAAATCCTGCGGCAAGACTGACCGGGTCGGTCTCGCTGGCGGCATCAAACACAAACAGCACGCGATCCGCCTGCTCCACTTCCTTCAGCGCACGGCGCACGCCTTCCTGTTCCACCACGTCGCTGGTGTCGCGCAGGCCCGCCGTATCAATGATGTGCAGTGGCATGCCGTCAATCTGGATCTGCTCGCGCAGCACATCACGCGTCGTGCCGGCGATGTCGGTAACAATGGCGGCATCAAACCCGGCCAGTGCATTGAGCAGGCTGGACTTGCCGGCATTAGGCTTGCCCGCAATCACCACGCGCATGCCTTCACGCAGTAATGCACCCTGACGTGCCTCTGACATGACGCTGGCCAGATGCGTCTGCACCGCGCGCAACTCACCCTCGACCCGGCCATCACTCAGAAAATCTATTTCCTCTTCGGGAAAATCAATGGCTGCTTCTACATACAGCCGCAACTGGATGAGTGCCTCGACAAGGGCATGGATTTTTTGCGAGAACACACCGGCCAGCGAGCGCACGGCCGAGCGTGCCGCCTCTGCTGAACCCGCATCAATCAGATCGGCAATGGCTTCGGCCTGGGCCAGGTCCAGCTTGTCATTCAGAAAGGCGCGCTCGGAAAACTCACCCGGCCGCGCCATGCGTGCACCCAGTGACAAGGTGCGTTGCAGCAGCATGTCCATCACCACCGGACCGCCATGCCCCTGCAGCTCGATCACATCCTCGCCAGTAAAGGACTGTGGCCCCTGGAAAAACAACACCAGGCCTTCATCAATTTCACTGCCATCGTCGGCATGAAAGCCGCTGAACAGGGCACGTCGCACCGGCAGATCCTGTTCGCGCTGCATGACGGCCTTGCCGATGGCGTGGGCCTTTGGTCCCGACACGCGCACGATGCCGACACCACCGCGTCCGGGCGGCGTGGCAATGGCAGCAATGGTGTCAGTACTTTTCATGCAGGTGCCCTGTGTCACGAAATGGTTTTAGCCAATGTGCATTGGCCGCTGCAGAATAGCAAAAAGGCTCCGCAAGGAGCCTTTTTGCCGGGACATCAGAAAGCCAGTTCAGGCCTTCTTCTTGCCACTTGCAGCTTCAATCTGTCGCGTGATGATCCACTGCTGCAGAATGGAGAGGCCGTTGTTGACCACCCAGTACAGCACCAGACCTGCCGGGAACCAGAGGAACATGACGGTGAACACAACCGGCATGATCTTCATGACCTTGGCCTGCATGGGATCTGGCGGCGCCGGGTTCAGCTGCTGCTGGACGAACATGGTGGCACCCATGATCAGCGGCAGCACAAAATACGGATCCATCACGGACAGGTCACGAATCCAGCCCAGCCATGGCGCATGACGCAGTTCCACCGATTCCATCAGGCAGTAGTACAGCGCAATGAATACCGGCATCTGCACGAGAATCGGCAGGCAGCCACCCAGCGGGTTGATCTTTTCGGTCTTGTACAGCTCCATCATGGCCTGCGACTGCTTGGCGCGATCGCCGGCATGCTGTTCCTTGATGCGCTGCATTTCCGGCATCACGGTACGCATCTTGGCCATGGACTTGTAGCTGGTAGCAGAAAGCTGGAAGAACGCGGCCTTTACCAGAACAGTCAGGAACACAATCGCCCAGCCCCAGTTGCCAACCCAGCCGTGAATCAGGCTGAGCAGCCAGTACAGGAACTGCGACACCGGCCACAGCCAGCCATAATCAACCGTCAGCTCAAGACCAGGTGAAACCGTCTCGAGAATTTTCTGGACCTTGGGGCCGACATACAGCGAGGCTTCGATTTTTTGCTGTGCACCTGGTGCAACGGCAATCTGCGGGCCGGTGTAACCGATAATGTTGTCGTCACCACTCTTGCGGGTGGTGAACACATTGGTGCCTTTTGCATCCGGCACCCATGCAGAAACAAAATAATGCTGGATCATTGCCGCCCAGCCACCCGTGACGGATTCTTTCATCGGGCTTTCGGCAAAATCATCAAAGTCAGCTTTGTTGTACGGCTTTTCCTTGGTCCACCATGCGCCGCCCAGGAATGTCGACATGCCGAAACCCTGATTGCTCGCACTTGGGTCCTTGCTGCTGTCGCGCTTCAACTGCGCATACATCACACCATTCCATGGCGCAGTGCCACGGTTGATGATGTCGTAACGCACCTTTACCAGATAGCTGTTACGGGTAAATTCAAAAACCTTCTGGATTTCAACGCCATTTTCCGCCTGCAGCACCAGTGCAACGGAAAGAGTGTCTGCATTTTCTGCCAGCGAAAATTCGCGTGCTGTCGTCTGGTACTGGGGACGACCTGCTGCCGATGCATCCGGGCCATTCGCACCGATCAGGCCACTCTGCGCGATGAAGGTACGTGCAGCCGAATGATCCATCAGGACAAAAGCATTCTTGCTGTCGATGCTCTCGGTATATTTCGGCAGGGCGGCACGCACAATGTCACCACCACGTGTATCGATCTGGATATCGAACACATCGGTTTTGACATTAATGAGACCGCTGGTCTGCACGGCACTGTCGGCAGGTGCAGTGGTGCTGGCGACGGCACTGGGAATTGCCGGTACATCGGCATCTGCTGCTGCTGCAGTGGTCGGCACCACCGGCGTATCACCGGCCACAGGCGCTGCGGCAGTTGCAGGTGCGGATGCTGTTGCGGCCTGACTGCCGTAATCCTTTTGCCAGGTCAGGATGAGCATGTAGCCAACAACTGCCATGGCCACAATGAGCAGGGTACGTCGGAGTTCCATAAATCAGGGCGCCTTGGAAATGCGTGAAGATTCGGGAGTACCGGTTGCAGGGGCAACGCGGTGCAGGGAAAATTTTTCGGGAACCGGGTCCAGTCCGCCGTCTGCCCAGGGATGGCAACGCAGCACGCGATGTAACGCCAGATACATGCCTTTGGCAGCACCATGGCGACGCAATGCTTCTTCAGCGTAGGCAGAACAGGAGGGATAAAAACGGCAGTGCGGCGCCATCATCGGACTAATGGCGATGCGGTAGAAGCGAATCGGCAAAATGAAAAGGATTTTCATGCCTGAGGCTCCGCCGCCCCCGCAGAAGGGCGTGTTCCGGCTTTACGTTCAAGGCGCTTCCAGCTCTTGCCCAGTGCTGCGGCCAGTTCAGCGGAAACAACACTGCCAAGATCGTTTCGTGCCATGAAGATCACATCAACGGCAGGAAGCTGCGCCTGATGAAATCGAAAGCTTTCGCGAATGGTACGCTTGAGTCGGTTACGCTCGACTGAAAGCCTGACTTTTTTCTTGGCGATCACCAGACCCAGACGGGGGTGATCCAGACCATTCGGCCGGACCAGCAGCACAAAATGCTGCTCACCGACCTTGAACGTTGCGCTATCGAATACTGTCTGGAATTCCGCCGGACGCAGCAGACGATGCGTCCGGGGAAAGCAATAGCGCACAGTCACATCGAACGGTGCGAGGTTCAGACTGTCAGGTTCTTGCGACCCTTGGCACGACGGCGAGCAAGGACGGCACGGCCGTTCTTGGTGGCCATGCGGGCACGGAAACCGTGGGTGCGGGCACGCTTGAGGACGCTGGGCTGGAATGTACGCTTCATGATGATTGCTCAGAAAATGAACATGACCCGAACAGGGTCGGAAAAGGCCGGCCATTCTATGTAACGACCCCCCTCGTGTCAAACACCACTGCACCTGGGGGTTTCTGCCGAGCGGCGTGCCGCGAGGCCTTTGGTTCTGCCCTGCCCTTCTAAAAAGAATAATAAGTACTTAAAGGTAGTAGTAGTTAGTGATAGGGGAGACACTTTTCTGGGGATAACCACTTTTAGGCTTTTAAAATCAGATGCTTAGACTACATCAAAAACTGTTGTACGGTGGGCTCTGAAGTACTTGAAAAGCTGTGGCCAGTTGTGGATAACTTAGGCATCATGATTTATCCCCGGGTTTGGACCAACGATGCAGACCCGGTTTTCCACAACTCTCTGACAGGCCTGAAAATGGACTGCCACGGTGGTTTTTTTTGCCGAAGGTGGCGGTTGCCCCCTGCTTGTGGATAAAATCGCGCCCCTTTTGCGTTAGCTGTTTTCAGGATGATGTAGTGGCAATCTGGCCAGTCTGTCTGGAGCGTCTGCAGGACGAGTTGCCTCAGAATCTCTTCAATATGTGGATACGGCCCCTTCAGGCCGAAGAACAGGGAAGTGCCTTGCGGTTGCTGGCGCCTAATCCTTTCTTTGTCCGTCATATTGCCGACAAGTACCTCAACCGTATCCGTGAGCTGGTCAAGGAATTGAGCCAGGGCCGTATGGAGAAAGTGCTGCTTGAGGTTGGCAATCGCCAGGATCGTGAAGAGTCGGCAACCCAGTTGCGTACCACCCAGGATTCTTCCGCAGGCAGCAGTTTGTCGCCGGCGGCTGTGGTGTCCGACACGTTGCCGCGTCCGGCCAACAATCTGAACCCCTTGTTCATTTTTGATAATTTTGTGGCGGGTAAATCCAATCAGCTGGCATTTGCTGCGTGTCGTCAGGTGGCTGAGAAGCCGGGACTCAGCGGGCACAACCCTCTTTTTATATATGGCCCAACCGGTCTGGGTAAAACCCACCTGATGCATTCGGTGGGCAATGCGGTGGTTGCCAGCAATCCGAAGGCACGCATTCTTTATCTGACGTCGGATCGTTTTGTGCAGGATTTCATCACGGCCCTGCAGCGCGGTCTGATGAATGATTTCAAACGCCTGTATCGCTCGCTTGATGTGTTGCTGATTGATGACATCCAGTTTTTTGCCGGCAAGACCAGCACGCAGGAAGAGTTCTTTCATACCTTCAATGCGTTGCTGGAAGGCTCTCGTCAGGTGATCCTTACATCTGACAAGTTTCCTAAAGAAATCAATGAGTTGGATGACCGGCTGAAGTCCCGGTTTGCATGGGGTTTAACGCTGCAGGTCGAGCCGCCCGAACTGGAAACACGTGCTGCAATCCTGATGAAAAAAGCCGAGCAGAATTCGATTCGCCTGCCACAGCATTCGGCTGTCTTTATTGCACAACATGTCCAGGCTAACGTGCGTGAGCTGGAAGGTGCACTCAATAAAGTGATTGCTACGGCCCGCTTCAAGGGCTGTGAACTTGAGCTCGATCTGGTGAAAGAATCACTGAAGGATGTGCTGGCGGTACGCGCCAAGCAGATCAATATCGAGAACATCCAGAAGGTGGTGGCGGAGTATTACCGTATTCCCCTGCGCGAACTGATTGGCAAGAAACGCAACCGTTCCTATGCCCGCCCGCGTCAGGTTGCCATGACACTTTCGCGCGAGCTGACCTCGCACAGTTATCCTGAAATCGGGCATGCCTTTGATGGTCGTGATCATTCGACAGTCATTCATGCCTGCAATCTGATTGAAGATATGAAAAAGTCCGATCCCAATATGGGTGAGGACTACAACAATCTCTTGCGCCTGTTACAGGCGTGATGAACAGATAAAACCAAGGAAGCCGACCCATGAAACTTTCGATTTCGCGTGACCAGTTGCTGAAGCCGCTCCAGCAGGTATCGGGTGTGGTGGAGAAGCGCCAGACCCTGCCGGTGCTGGCCAATGTCCTGATGGTGGTGGATGCGGGCAAGCTGGCCCTGACCGGCACCGATCTTGAGGTCGAACTGATTGCCCGGACCGAACTGGCCGGTGAATTCGCTGATGGCGAAATCACGGTGCCGGCACGCAAGCTGCTGGATATCTGCAAGTCACTGCCGGCCAGTGCCGAAATCGAGCTGAAGCAGGATGGCCAGAA
>JBASJP010000003.1:0-1895 GCA_049655345.1 Moraxellaceae bacterium | reverse complement strand
GACCATGGCCCGGAATGAACCGGACATCATCCCCCAGCGTGAACAGCTGCTCACGAATGGAGTCGATCAGGGTCTGAAAATTCCCGCCGGGAAAGTCGGTACGGCCGATGGAACCGGCAAACAGTACATCCCCCACAATCGCCAGCCGCGACTGCGGCTCGAAGAAGATCACATGACCGGGCGTATGCCCCGGGCAATGACGGACCTCCAGCGTGAGCTTGCCTACCTGCACGGTATCGCCCTGATGCAGCCAGCGCGTTGGCACAAATGGCCGGGAGGGCGTGAAACCGAACCGGCGGGATTGCTCGGCAAGGCCCTCAATCCAGAACAGGTCACCCTCGTGCGGCCCCACAATCGGCAGGTGTGCCGCCTCGGACAGCTCGGCCACGCCGCCGGCATGATCAATATGAGCATGGGTCAGCAGGATCTGCTTCAGCGTCACGCCGGCCGCCGTCACGGCCGCACGGATACGGTCCAGATCCCCGCCCGGGTCCACCACGGCCGCCTCCATCGTTTCGTCACACCAGATCAGGGTGCAGTTCTGCTCGAAGGGAGTTACCGGAATGATGCGAAAGGCCATGAGAGTCTCGTAAAGGCGGCGAAGGCAGGAATGCCGTTCTGTGAATTATGCCCTTGACCCTGTGTGCTGACATCCTTTTACTCAGCGAACGCCCATCACACCGAATCTGCCATGCGCCCGCGCCACGCCCTGACTGCCCTTGCCGTGCTTGTACTGGCCGGACTGGTCCTGTTCCTCACGCGCCCCTGGTCGCCATGGTCACCCTGGCAGCTCAACCAGCTGTTCTGGAAAAACCAGCGCGTGGACAACTTCCAGCACATGGACCGGCTGTTTCCTGCCCATCCGCTCAGCCCCGCCACCACGCCGTTCCAGTTTCCGCGCGCTGACAGGATGGCCGTCCTGCCTGCCACCTATGTGGTTGACGGCAATCACCGCCTGAGCGCCGGCTTTCTCGAGAAAACCACCACGACCGGACTGCTGATCCTGCGTGACGGCAGGATAGTGCACGAGCAATACCGTCGTGGCGCAACGGCAACATCCACCCTCACCTCGTGGTCCATGGCCAAGAGCGTGGTGGCAACACTGGTCGCTATTGCCCTCAAGGAAGGCACCATTGCCTCGCTCGATGACAAGGCCGTGAAATATGTGCCCGAACTGCAAGGCAAGGCTTATGGCGAAGCGCGTATCCGCGATTTGCTGCGCATGGCCAGCGGCGTGAAGTTTGACGAGACATACAGCAACCGCCTCGCCGACATCCATCAGGTGTTCTACAAGACCTTCATCTTCAACCAGTCCATTGATGACGCGGCATCGGGCTATCCTGCCGAAGATGCCCCCGGCACCTGCTTCCACTACAAGAGCATGGATACGCAAATCCTGTCGTGGGTACTGCGTCGCGCCACGGGCCGCTCGATTACTGACTACGCACAGGAAAAACTCTGGCAGCCGCTGGGCATGCAGGACAAGGGCTCATGGAATACCGACTTTCACGGCAACGAACTGGGCTACTGCTGTCTGAACATTTCGCTGCGTGATTACGCCAAGCTCGGCCAACTCTACCTGCAGCAAGGTCAGTGGAATGGCCAGCAGTTACTGCCGGCAGACTGGGTACGCGAATCCACCAAACGCCCGGAGCCATGGCTCACTGCCGGGCACGGTTATCCCGAGCGCGGCTACGGCTACCACTGGTGGGTACCAAAGAATCCGGATCAGGAGTTTTTTGCCAATGGTGTCTGGGGCCAGACCATTTTCGTCGATGAAAAAACACGCACCGTGATCGTGAAGACCAGTGTCGACCCCGACTTCAAGGCCAACACGGCAGAAATGATCGCCTTCATGCGCGGCATGGTGAAGGGCCTGGCCCAGGGACCGGTAA
>JBASJP010000002.1:0-6008 GCA_049655345.1 Moraxellaceae bacterium | reverse complement strand
CTGCTCGACTGGCTGAAAGAGGCTGATCTTGATCGCGTCGGCTGCTTCCCGTATTCGCCCGTGGAAGGTGCAAAAGCCAACGAGATTGCCGATCCGGTGCCGGAAGACATTCAGCAGGAGCGCTATGAACGCTTCATGAAGCTGGCAGCAGAAATTTCTGCTGCACGTCTGCAGAAAAAGATCGGCCGCGAAATGACGGTGCTGATCGACGAGATTGATACCGAAAACGGCATTGCTGTGGCGCGCTCCATGGCCGATGCCCCGGAAATCGACGGTAATGTGTTTATCGAGGGCGAAGGGGCCACGTTACTCAAGGCCGGCGAATTCGTGAAAGTGCGCATTACCGATGCCGACGAGTACGACCTGTATGCGGAGCAGCTGGCGTAAGCTGACCTAGGTGGTAGTAAACAAAAAACAACGTTCGTGTCCTTTGTCGTCTTGCTATGCTGAACGTATTGGCAAGCGGCAGGGGACGTGTACCGGCGGCAGGCCTTTTCTGACCTGGAGATGGATGATCATGTTGAAGAAACTGGTAGTGGCGATGGTGCTGGCGATGCCGACACTGGCGCTGGCACAGCAGGGCCTTTATTTCAGTGTGGGCGCTGCTGCAGGCAAGACGGATCTTTCTGATCTGGAAAATCCGGGCTCGGTGATTGACGATGAAGTGCAGCGTGTCGTCATTGGTGGTGGTTACCAGTTCAACGAGAACCTGGCGCTGGAAGCGGTGTACCTGTCCAATGCCGAGAACACGGTTGAGACGGGCCCGCTCATGCAGACACTGGATCACGATGGCATCCAGTTGTCGGTGCTGGCGTATGTTCCGTTCACGGCGCAGTTCTCTGCCTTCGGCAAGGTGTCGACCAATTATCTGAATGTGGCGTACCAGGATAATGCCGGTTTCTCGCTGGATGACTCTGGCATGCATCTGGGTGTGGGTGCCGGACTGGCCTATCAGGTGAGTGACCAGCTGGGGTTGAGGGCAACCTATGAGCGCCTGATGATTACGGATGTGGGCAGCAGCAGTGGTGACTTTGATGTCGATCAGGTTGCGCTGGTGCTGAACTACAGTTTCTGATTTTCCGCAGCAATAAAAAACGGGCCTGCAGGCCCGTTTTTTATTGCTGTCACGCATCACACATCAAAGCGTGAGGGTGATGGTCTCGCCGGCCTGCTCGCTGCACGCCCGCGAGAGCAGTGCCGGCAGGGTTTCCTTCGTGGTGTTGCACACCCATTCGCCGTCACGATGGCCGCAGTGAAAACCGCCGGAGCGGGCGGCCACCCAGATTTCCTTCGTGGGGCCCTGGCGGTTGATGATGACCTTGCTGCCGTTTTCAAAGGTCAGGGTCAGGATGCCGCCGGCGCTTTCCAGGTCGATGTCGATGTCCAGGTCTTCAATGGCATCCTCGATGGTGAGCAGGATGGCATCGACGGCGGTGTTGAAGTCGGTATCGTTCATGGGGTTGTCTGGTCCGGTCATGCGGGATGAGGCTGCATGATAGCGATGGCGGACTGTGGACGCACCCTGCACAAGCGGTCGCCGTGAAGCAGGGACCACCGTATAATCGCCGTTGACCTTCTGCCGGACCCTGCCATGTCGCGCCTGTTGCTGCTTTCCCTTGCCTGCCTGCTGGCGGCCTGTGGCCAGAAAGGCCCGCTGTTCCTGCCGGTAACTCCGGTCGCGCCAACCCCCGGGGCCGCACCTGTGACGGCGCCGGTGCCTGCAACGACCGGGCAGGCAGCGACCGGGCAGGAAGCAACCGTGAAAAAAGAAAAAACCGAGTCTGCGACAGCCCCCCGGCCCTGAACCTTCGAGTATTCCATGGATCATTTTACCTACCGTGACGGCACGCTGTGTGCCGAAGACCTGCCCCTGAGCGTGGTTGCCGAACGCTTCGGCACGCCCACCTATGTTTATTCCCGGGCGACGCTGGAGCGTCATTTCCGTGCCTTTGATGATGCCTTTGCGGGCATTCCCCATCAGGTCTGCTATGCCGTGAAGGCCAACTCCAACCTGGCGGTACTGAACGTGCTGGCACGGCTTGGCTCTGGCTTTGACATCGTCTCGGGTGGTGAACTGGAGCGTGTGCTGGCCGCCGGTGGCGAACCGGGCAAGGTGGTGTTCTCGGGGCTTGGCAAGCAGGAAGCGGAAATCGCCAGGGCGCTGGAGGTGGGTATTGCCTGCTTCAACGTCGAGTCCGAGGCCGAGCTGGATCGCATCAATGCGGTGGCCGTGCGGATGGGTAAGCTGGCGCCGGTCTCGCTGCGCGTGAACCCGGATGTGGATGCGCAGACGCATCCCTATATTTCCACCGGCCTCAAGGAAAACAAGTTCGGCATCGACATCGATGCGGCCGTGGATGTCTATCTGCGTGCCAGCCGCCAGCCCGGCCTGCGCATCGTCGGTATCGACTGCCATATCGGCTCCCAGCTCACCTCGGTGACGCCGTTTGTGGATGCGCTCAAGCGCGTGCTGGCCATGATCGATACGCTGGCAGCCCGTGGCATCGTCATCGAGCATCTGGATATCGGCGGTGGTCTGGGTGTGCGTTACCGCGAGGAGACGCCGCCGGAGCCACGTGACTATGCGCAGGCACTGCTGCCCCTGCTGGAGGGGCGCCGCCTCAAGGTGTTCATGGAGCCGGGCCGCGCCATTGCCGCCAATGCCGGGGTGCTGCTGACGACGGTGGAGTTTCTCAAGCCGACCGAGCACAAGAGCTTTGCCATCATTGATGCCGCCATGAACGACCTGATCCGGCCGTCGCTCTACGGGGCCTGGATGGACATCGTGGCCGTGACTCCCCGTCACGACGACACCCCCGAGCGCAGCTATGACGTGGTCGGTCCGGTCTGCGAGACCGGTGATTTTCTGGGCAAGGACCGTGCCCTCAAGATCATGGCTGGCGATGTGCTGGCGGTGAAGTCGGCAGGCGCCTACGGCTTTGTCATGAGCTCCAACTACAACACCCGCGGCCGTGCGGCCGAGGTGATGGTGGATGCTGACCAGGCCTTTGTGGTGCGTCGCCGCGAGACGGTGGCCGAGCTGTTTGCCCTGGAGTCGCTGCTGCCCTGACGGGAGCGTGTTTGCGGGGTGGCCTAGCCCCCCTTAAACCGGCAGAATAGCCCGCATGTGCGGGCTTTTTTGTGCGCGTCCCTTTCTCTTTCGGGGGCGGCCGGGCCTGCTTAATGGATTGGGAGTCCGCAATGCGTCTGGAATTTACCAAGATGCACGGCCTCGGCAACGATTTCATGGTGATCGATCTGGTCAGCCAGCGGGTGCGGCTGACGCCGGAACTGATCCGCCAGCTTGCCGATCGTCATTTCGGCGTGGGGTTTGACCAGCTGCTCATCGTCGAGCCACCTGGTCGTCCCGATGTCGATTTCTGTTATCGCATCTTCAATGCCGATGGATCGGAAGTGTCGCAGTGCGGCAATGGCGCGCGCTGCTTTGCGCGGTTTGTGCGCGAGCGCCGGCTGACCCGCAAGGATGTCTTGCGCGTGGAAACGGCCAGTGGTGTCATTGAGCTTCGTATTGATGACCTGGGCTGGGTGACGGTCAACATGGGCGCGCCAAGGTTTGCGCCGGACCAGATTCCGTTTGTGGCAGACAGTGAGGCGCTGGTCTATCCGGTCAGCGTCAATGGCCAGTCGGTGGAGCTGTCGACCGTGAGCATGGGCAATCCGCACGCGGTAGTGCAGGTGGCAAATGTCGATACGGCGCCGGTGGCAACGCTGGGACCGGCACTCGAATCGCATGCGCGCTTTCCCGAGCGGGTGAATGTCGGGTTCATGCAGGTAGTGGACCGGCATCACATCCGGCTGCGCGTATTCGAGCGTGGCACGGGCGAGACGCTGGCATGCGGCACGGGTGCCTGTGCGGCGGCGGTGGCCGGTATCCGTCTGGGCCTGCTGGCGTCGCCGGTGAACGTGGCGCTGCCGGGCGGTGAGCTGGAGATCCGCTGGAACGGCGGCACAGAGCCGGTGATCATGATCGGCCCGACCGCTCGTGTGTATGAGGGTGTGATGCGGTTGCCGGATGCGGCCCCTGCAGAACATCAGGGTGGCAGCAGGCATAACAAGAAGAAGGACAAGCGATGAGCAGTGAATTGCCTGACGCAGCACAGGTGGCCGCCTATCTTCGGGCGCACAAGGATTTTTTTGTCGATCACGAGGCCCTGCTGGCCGACATCACGATTCCGCACGAAACCGGCAAGGCGGTGTCGCTGGTCGAGCGTCAGGTGGTGGTGTTGCGTGAGCGCAACATCGAGTTGCGTGAGCGTCTGACGCGGCTGCTTGATGTGGCGCGCGAGAACGACATGCTGTTCGAGAAAATGCGCGGCCTGATTCTGGCATTGCTGGAAACCCGCACGGTTGCGCAACTGGCCGTGGTGCTGGAGCGTGAATTGCGCCAGCGTTTCGGTTCCGAACATGTGAGCTTCCTGCTGTTTGATGTGAGTGGTGCCACCGGTGCCGCACAATCCATTCCGCTGCAGGCGGCGCAGGAAAAGATTCCATCGCTGGCCAAGGGGCGTCATGCAGTTTCCGGTCAGCTGCGCAAGGACGAGCTGCAGTTTCTCTTCGGGCACGAAGGCGAGCTGGTGAAGTCCTGTGCAGTGGTGCCCGTTCAGCACGAACGGCCGCTGGGTCTGCTGGCGATTGGTTCATCCAGTGCCGAGCACTTCAAGAGCTCGATGGATACGTTATTCATTTCCTTTGTCGGCGACGTGCTGGCGCGTGTGCTGCTCCCCCTGCTGGGTGCGGATGCGGCGCGGCAGTCTGCCTGAGCACCCGCATGACCAGTACGCTGGAGACACGTATCGAGGATTTTCTCGCCGTGCTCTCCAGTCAGCGCGGCCTCTCCGCCAATACCGTGCTTGCCTATCGTCGCGACCTGCTCAAGGTGGCCGCCTTCATTGAGGGCAGCGGCCTCAGCGAGTGGCGCAGCCTTGACCAGTTCCTTCTCGAAGAGTTCATTGCCCGCGTCAGCGAACAGGGGCTGGAAATCCGTAGCCAGCAACGCCTGCTCTCCAGTCTGCGCAGTTTTTATGACTGGCTGGCAGAGCGGGGCGAGGCGGCATTCAATCCGGCACGCAGCCTGCGCCTGAAGACACACAAACGTGAATTGCCGCGCGTGCTTGATGTTGATCTGGTGCAACAGTTGCTTGATGCACCGGCGCCGGACGACGAGCCGGAAAGGTCGCTGTGGTGGCGCGATCGGGCGATGATGGAGCTGTTCTACTCGTCGGGCTTGCGTTTGTCCGAGCTGTCGAACGCGATGCTGACGGCACTTGATTTGTCGAGTGGCCACATCACGGTGACCGGCAAGGGCAACAAGACACGCCGTGTGCCGGTCGGGCGCAAGGCGCGTGACGCGTTGCAGGACTGGCTGGTGTTGCGGGAGCAGTGGTGCACGGATAAAAGTGGTGACCTGATTTTCATTACGCCAAAGGGAGCACGCTTTGGCGAGCGGGCCATCCAGTTGCGCCTTGCCCATCAGGCAAGACGTGCCGGTCTGCCGCAACACGTGCATCCGCACATGCTGCGTCACTCGTTCGCCTCGCATCTGCTGGAATCGTCGCAGGACTTGCGCGCCGTCCAGGAGTTGCTGGGGCATGCCGATATCAGCACTACACAAATATACACGCATCTTGACTACCAGCATCTTGCAACGGTTTACGACAAGGCGCATCCGCGTTCTCGCAAGAACGATGACAAGTGAAAGACACCAGGCATGGCAAGTAAAAAAGACATCAGGCTCATCACCTTTGATCTCGACAATACGCTATGGGATGTGGAGCCGATTGTTGCCCGCGCAGAGAAAACCATGCGCGACTGGATTCGTGCCGAGCATCCCGGGTTTGTAGCACGGTTTGATTTTCGCGAGTTCTCACGGTTGCGCCATGCCGTCGTGACGGAGCGGCATGACATTGCACATGACCTCACTGCATTGCGCACGGAAGTGCTGCGGCGCGCCTTTGTGGAGGGCGGCTATACGGCATCGGAGGCAGAGG
>JBASJP010000001.1:0-2388 GCA_049655345.1 Moraxellaceae bacterium | reverse complement strand
CCAAGCGAAACCACATCCAGATGATCCTGACTCAGCTTGCCTTCATGAGACGTCATCTGGGTGCTGTTGGGGGCATTGATGTCACCGACATAACCGGTTGCTGATACTTCCTGCAGTTTGTCGAGCGGATCCCAGCAGCCATACCAGGCACAGGTGAAATCGTTTTCCACATACTTCAGGCGAAAGCCCATCTGCTGTGAGTTGATGCCCACCAGACCATCATCATCGTTATCACGAATGATGCCATCACCGGCACCGGCAGCACCATCATTGTCACAGTCATTGACGCAGTAGCCGTCACCATCAGCATTCATGCCAACGATCGTGCCAATGGCAGCGAGCAATGGCTGCAAGCTGCTGTCGTCCTGACCGGTGATGACAGAGCCGACATACTGGGCCACACCGTTCACGTTGTAGTTCTGGTTGAACGCTTTGGCGCCAGTCACTTTACCGTCATTGGCATCGTAGTCGTCATACACGAGTTGTGTGCCAGCAGCGATGATGTCGTTGCCAGCGGTATTGCCGCCAGTGGCAAAATCAAACAACACATCGCCGATGTTTGCGATTGCCGAGAGGCAAGGATCGGATCCGTCAGGATTGGCTGGTAGCGAGCCGCAGAAAACATTGCTCTGGTTGCGGGCGTAGAGATCCAGTATTTTCTTGGCGTAAGGGCTGCCACGATGGGGTGAGGAGATGCTGATCATGGTACCGACTTTCACGGTGCCGTAATACGCTTTCAGGCGGTGGGCTGTCTTGCGGATGTCAAAGCCACCCTGGGAGTGCCCGACCAGATTCACCATACTGGCACCGGAGGTGGCCATGAAGCTGCGCACCTGGTCATACAGCTCATTACCGCGGACTTCGGAGCTGTTGAGGGAGGTGACCTGGAAGGCTTCGGTCTTGGGGGTCTGGCTGTCATTGATCCAGTCATTGCAGCCGTTGACCTCCAGGAACTGACAGGAGTCACCCACAAAGGTGCCGGAATCATTACCGAAATAATTGAAGCCACCCAGAGAATCCCAGCCGGCCATGCCGTGTGCAAGGATGACAGGGTATTTGGTGGTGGTAGCGTTTTCAGCGTGTGCACTGATGGCGCCCAGCGACAGCGTGGAAGCAACGAGTGTTGCCAGAGTGAAACGGGTGATCTTTTTCATGATGCCAGCCTCATTTTCATGATGCGGCAACACGTCTAACGGATACTTTCCTTGTCAGGGTACTGCTCTTACCCCTAGAGGCAACCCGACTATCCCGGCGAGGGGACTCGTGGCTTTCCGTCCCACGATTACTCGTGGTTTGGCGTGTCGTCGGTCTCTTGTTGGTGTAGTTAACCGGTTCACGGAGTGTGAACCTCGACGCGTTCAGAATGTGACGGGGGTCGCGTTTGCGTCAATGGGGAAAACTGACCGTTTGGCGGGGATTGAGCGGTTACTGGGGTGACAGTTTTTTTATAATTATATGAATTTTATATGTTTTTACTTTTTTTTGTGACTTTCTGGTCATCCGAATTTGTTGTGTGATGACGAGTTGAGGCGCCTGGTGCCGTGGGGGTGCGTGCCGATGCCTCCGGACGAGGCCGCACAACAAATCCTGAGCGTAGTTGATCCTCCCAGCCAATCCTTGAGCCTGCCTTGTCCTTGCCGTTGTTGCGGGCATCTGTGACTCTTTGCGCCACCATGACAAGAACATTCCGGCCCCTATGAAACGTCTCCCTGTCTATGATGCGCTGGTCATCGGCGCAGGCATCAGCGGTTCCAATATTGCCTCGCGCCTGCAGGCGGCCGGCATGAAGTGCCTGCTGCTGGAAGCCGGCCACTGGTTCAATCGCCATACCTATCCGCGCAATGAGCGTGACAGCAACGCCAGCCTGTTCTGGGGGGGCGGCATGGAGCTGAATACCTCCACGACCATGGCCATCCTGCGCCCGAAAGTGGTGGGTGGCGGCTCCATCGTGAACCAGGCCTTGCTGGATGAATTTGACGGGAGTGCATTTGACAGCTGGCGCGCGCAGTCCGGCATCGATTTTCTGCGGCCGGAGGTTTTTGCGCCGGTCTATGAGCAGATCAGGAAAGACATTCCCAACGAGAAACTGGATCACGCCTTTGATAACGGCAACGCCCGCATCTTTCGGGAGGGGCTGACGGCCTGCGGTTATGAAACAACCAGCCTGACGCGCGCACAGCGAGGCTGCCGGTTTGAGGAAGGCAACGACTGCATCGAGTGCCTTGGCGGCTGTCGACTGGACAGCAAGCAGAGTACGCCTGTCGCGGTACTGCCCAAGGGCTTTGAGCATGGCCTGCAATTGCTGGCGGATTGTGAGGTGACGCAGATTGTGCCGGGTCGGGATGTGCAGCGTGTGTACGCGCAGCATCCGGTGTACGGCGCCCTGCG